>JBBRRH010000017.1:0-46112 GCA_038201105.1 Nitrososphaera sp.
ACAGAAACATCTTTCCTCATGTTGCTGCCGCAATTCAACTTGGTAATGTTAATGGCAAGCGACCTACAAGGGGAGAAATTATACAATATATTTACACGGATTCACAACATCAGAATCCACTTAACCGGGTCGTTACAGCAGGAATTGATGCCAATTTTGGGATAGATTATGATAGAGAAAAATACAAAGAAATGTTGCTTGACGCTGCTGAAACGGTATTAGGTATTTTTAGATTTGAGAGAACTTTGTACGGCAAAGCAAAAGATAAGAAATGGTGGATTGAGTTACGGAGAAATAGAATGCTGGACATGAACGCAGAACAACGTGGTTGACAAAGAACATGGTTGATACCGAATACGTAGCCTACCATAAAATAAAGAGTGTTCATGCCACTAACTGAAATTGAATCGGAGAATCCTGAACAGATAGAAGTGTATGAGTTCAAAGGTCAGAATTTTAAGTTAATCGGATAATTGAGGAATTTATATGGTTACTAATGAAAAACTCATCAGTGCCTAATATGAATGGAATTCAATTTTATGACTTCTAAGACGTTTGAATGTCTCAAACATGGTTTTACATTTTTCACATTTCCACGTATGCGCTTTTGCTTCAATGTAGCTTGAGTAGATGCCGTCCTTGCTTTCCCAAATCCTTTTTTCGGGATTATAGGTAGCAGGTCTATAATCAAATCTACCTCTGCAGGGTTGCAATATTACGACGTGGGGAGGCTTTCATAAATAATGATCGTAACTTTATCATGTAAGAAGGGTCAATTTTGTAATAATCAGAATGTTCTTAAAGTATATCTTAACGATTGCTACTACGTGTCAATGCTTCATGAAAAACTGCATGAGCTTGCCAAGACTGGATCTATGTGCTGCCAATATACTGTGATAACCAAAATGTTTGTCCACCCTATCTGTCATTAAGCTATCTCCGTTATGGAATTGCCACGGTGTAATTATATTGCGACTTTATTCCTTGTCACAAATTTAATGTAAAGAATTCTTTTCTACTCTGATAGTACAATCCTTATTCGTAAACTCTTTACATTTATCACTATGCCTCCATTGACCATTCGTAAAATATTGTAAATGCTTTATATTGTCTCTGTCACTAACAACATGTTCATGACCATTTTTAGCAGTTGTTGACCTTGCCATCATTTCAACTCTTTTTCTCATGATTATCCTTAACCCAGAATACCTTAAATCCCTTTAGATGTGAAATTGATCTTTAACCTTTTAGTAATTTATTGCTGTTCAATAGATGAGAATGAAATTAAATTTTAATCTATTCAAGAACAATAGAAAAAATGACGTTTACAAATGCAAACATTGCTCCATGACATTCAAAGATAAATCAAAATTGGAAGTGCATTCCAAAAAGGCGCATACCGGAAGAGAAAAACCCGATCGGACTCACTGATTTCTCATATGTTCGCTAACAAATGTGGGATATTGTAAGCTTCACTATAAGGGCGATTTTAAACCATGGCTTCAAAAAAATTAGGAGGACATCAATGCACAGTTTGTGGAATGCTTTATGAGTGTAAGACCTATGATTGCGACAAGGGTTTCCAATATGATAGATGTCCTCTGTGTAAACAAAATTTTAATTATTGAATTCATCAGTCCTGAAGCATAGAAAAGAAACTGAATCTTTCCAATCGGTTTTTCCCCATTCCTTTCTTAATTTCGCCAATTGCAACTCCTGAATTACTCGTCTCTATTAGCGAAATTTGTGTATTCATTTGCTCCAAAGTGATGGTATATTATCGATCTTATTCCATCCATCATCTTCAGATTTTATACGTTCCACAGTAATATCATCAAAATACCTATCCAATACGCTTTCTCTTTCCATTGCCAAGGGCGGAGAGCAATAATCTTCTTCTACCCAGATTGCGTAACCGTAATTCGTTTCGAATCTTGCATTCTCCAGACCAAACTGAAGTGCTATACCAAATGGTCGTAACTTTGATATTTTGCCTGATTCCAATTCTTTCCGAAGTTTAGAAAGATCATTTTTTGGTTTTGCTCTAACGATATATTGTCATCCGATTTTTTCCTCCTAAAATAACCGTAGATGCAATGAAACTAAAAAGTTTGGTTGTAGTTTGTCTTATGCTCTAAATCTCGAACTAAAGTTATGGTGTGGAATTATCCTCCGCAACCACAACCGCTGGCATGTTCATGTTCGGACTCTTCGAATGCCTGTTTCACCTTTTTCCTTTCATTTTTGTTTAACTCGTTTGACTCTACATTTTCTGTTTGACTCATATTAGGATAAGTGCTTTATTGCATATCTATATTTCATAACGCCTCATAAATTAACCATTATATCCAACAGATGGAATATTTTTCACCGTTATGGGTTACAGGAGCCTCCTATGAAGATTTTCTCTCACGTTACCATACAGGTTGAAGAAATTTCCTTTTTAAAGATACTAACGTTTTCTGTTATTCTTCCGCGCGGCAGTACTCTTTTTTGTTGGCTTCTTACTACCAGATGTTTTTTTAATACCACCTGTCTTCTTACCCGTTGTCTTAGATTTTATAGATTTTTTGGAACTATCAATTGTGGCAATCTTTCTATGCATCTGTGCTACTTGTTTCTGGAGATCTTTGATGGTTGCGTGATGTATTAGCAGCAGATCTTTTAGTTCTTTTCGTATATCCAAAATTGTCAAATCTGCTTTCTTTATAGCATCAGAATGTTTTCTTAGCTCACTTTGAAATTGTGATGTTGATTTACCTTTAGGTTCTTTTTTAGCCGGAGTTTTTTTGGTAACTTTTGATTTCCTCGTTTGTTGTCGCCCTGATTCGTGCCCTTGGTCTTCTGAAGTGACTGTACTTTCCATTGTTTCTTCGAATCTCTCTTCTTCATCTTCGGATTCGATAGTGGGTTCTTCCGGTTCTACAATAGGTTCTGCTGGTCTTATAGGAGTGAACTCAGCCGGATCTGGTTCAGTTATTTCGGATCTCAACTTTACGGTTAATTTTGGTTCATCCTCAGTGAATTCAGCCATGTTTCACTAAGAACGTTGTAGTTAAAAAGTCAATCGTGTTCTGTTGTCTTACAAGACACGCCATCGTCATTTTTTGAATTGATTTGTATTCGTGTTGAATCGCATTATTATATTATCTTTCTAAATAGTAAATAGTCGCTCATCCTAGGATTATTGATCTTTCAAACTCTTTCAACAGAAATAGAATATTTACTATCATTCACGATAAGCAGGGCGGCAAATGTCACTATTGTGATTCGATTATTAGGAATAACGGAACGGTAGTGAGTTCTGGTATTCATCGCAGTAATTATCATAAAGCGTGTGCAATAAAGTTGAATATTATTCGAACAACTTATACTTAGATTTCGTTTACTTCCAACACTAAATTATAATAACGTTAAATCACAAGCACCACCAGAACTAGATTCGTTGTCACTTCTTTGGAAATTGAATGTTTTATCAGTCCACTTGTCGAGAGTAAACGCTTGAGAGTCTAATTTATCATCTTTATTCTTTAAGTCATCAACCATATTTCTTAATTGCTTGTAATGGTGAAATATAATAGACATCAAGACTGCATGAACAACGACAGGTTTGACCGCCATCATACAGGCAGTATTGTATAGTTTAACAATATCGAACATCTGATCAAACATCTTTCTATCCTTCTTATCCAATAATAATCTAAATTGCTTCCACTTTGTTCGTTCTATTTCCGCTGCAATTCTAAATGAAGGAACTGTTCTGCCCACCCCACAACGAACGAACAGGTCGATTTAAAGAAGGCATTACTGTTGAGGGAGGGCGGGTATTCGATTAATTGAGATATATTTCAATTTTAATCATTAACTGTGGGTCTTCGCCAAATGGCGAATAACGATTGTAACCCACAGCTCCTACAACTTAATTCTAATACGATCTAGAAAATATTTAAGAGTTTAAGCGAAAATGGTCGCTGGTAAATATCCATAATGAAAGGATTTTAATCAATAACAAATAGACACTTGTCTAATTAACAATCAAAAACTGGTGAGTCATGTGTAGGCACTAGAAGGATTTGGCTCACCAGTTAGGTATATTTCTTGAGCCAATTCCAACCCGTGATAATTAACGTATTTACTCCTCTGAGACTTGCAGACCCGATTCTATTTGGTCTTTCCTATACCTTAGTTTTTAGTACAAGCAAGCCTGTAGGAGGTATATTATTCGGAATTGCATTTTGGATTGTGTCAAAAGGTCTCAGTTATCGTCATGTTAAGGACTACATGATTATTTCCGGTTATGGCTTACTCTTATTATTCACTGCAAATCAACACCAACTGTTGCAGTTAAATCCCTATCCACCTTTCGGACTTGCAACAATATCTTATGTGGGTTTAGCATCATATCTGGTTCTAGTAGGTGTTTATTCGTCTGCACTGTCTGTTGCAAATGATGTTGAGTTACGTCGTTCAATAAGAAGGTCCGTTCAAGAAAATTCAGACTTATTGGGGAATATAGGAGAAGCCCAATTTGAAGAGGTTCTTCAGAAGAAAATATTCCAAAAGACAAAATCTCTCTCTGAAAAAATAACAGAGGAAACAGGTATTGCCTCATCGCTGGATGAACGTGATTTACATGAGTATGTTATATTGGCAATAAATGAAGTTAAAAAAACGAAGAAAGGATAGGGGTTTTGTTATCAGTTACAGCAGATTAGATTACAACATACATAAAACCTCCAATTCCAGTTCGTTAAGGATATTGTCATTCAAACATTATCATGCAGGTTGGTAATGCTCATACTGTGACACAAATGAGTCTATATCAATATACCAATCAATAGCACTCGATTCGGCGTTAAGCGGAAATTGGTATAGAGGGTTATAAGCTGTGATCACAAAAGCTACATCTACCTTCAAAAGCATAGTAATTCTTATCCTGCTGACAGGGATGCAAAATAATAAATGGTATGCACATTCCTTCCAGATCTTACAAATCCTACGAGACCAGAAGATAATTCGTGGACTTGTCAATCACTGTTGTATGTGTTGAACAAATAATTCCTTGTAAGCATTTTCTATAATTTTGAAATATTCAGTTGGTTGCATGATCTCCTTTCCTGTCGTTTTGTCAGACGTTACATTGACTAGATTAAAGTTGGGCGTATCATTTGGCATAAAGCTCCATTCCCAATAAGCTAGACCCCAAATGCCAATGTCTCTGAATTTTCCTACTATTGCATTAGCATCTGCCTGGCTGATGTCACTTTGAGTATCGTCTATCACCCATATCTTTTCGCCATGATCGTTATAGGTTTCCACTCTTTTTACGTTATTCCATTCTCCAATGTATAACGGGACACCGGCAATCCGACTTGCATTTTCAAATAATTGAAGCTTATCGCTTTGATAACCATCATTAGGAATTCCGTAAAGTGAAAATTTGAATACTACATTCTGTTTGTTTTGAGGAGTCATTTTAGCTAGATTTGCAGCATTCACATTTACCGAACTTTTAAGGTCAATTGGAATGTTCATACTATAAATAATTGTCTTGTTTGTAAGTTTACGCAATTCATCAGTCATGAACGTATTGTATTTGCCTATTTTCACCCATTGATCTTCACTATGAACTTGTGGTTCACTTAAAATTTCATATCCAAGTGTACTTGGATGTTTGTTAGTAATACCGACTATCTTTTTTAGGAAATCTAATTGCAATGTCCATCCATCTGTGCCATTTATACTGATAGCATTATTCCACCAGTTAGTCCACCAAGTCTGTGCAAAGGTTGACTTGGGTGATCCTCCACTGTCCTGTTCGTAAAGTACATGGTCACTGAAAAAATATGCTGGGAAGCCAGTACCTCTTCCAGCGTTCAGCCAAGATGATGTATGGAATTGATGGTTATCATAAATTACTTTTATTCCATATTTGTCCGCCGTTTTTGCTACATCTTCAATTTCTTTAAGGAAGGCACTCGAATTTCTTACATATGATTCCCAGTAGAATCTGTAGCGAACATGATCAACAATGTTTGCCTTAGAGAGATCCTTAAAGCTAGTATCATAATAATTATCAGGAAACGGAAATTTAAAATCTCTTGGTTCAGGCATGCTTGTGTAATATCCACGCATATTAACACCCAGATGAGTCTTAACACTGTCCTGTGTGATTTGTTTATCGGTATCAAATTGTGTCTGATTTGTAGTGACATTTTGCTGTGCATTTACGTTGTTCACAAGAAGGTTATTCAAAATGTACAAGCTAGTAGTAACTGTAAAACAAAGAACAATAGATGTTAGTATATACTTGTTAATAATAGAGTCATACTTCATAATTATCTAGATCAGAATGTAATCTGATCAACAAGTATTTGGAACGTTCTGAAGATCATTCTTAATATTGATCCTCAAGCAACTACATATGATGATCATATATTTCTATTTAATGGCATATGAGTAGAAATTATCTTTAGGTGGATAATCAAATGACAATTAAACAAAGCAATCACTTATAAGAAATGAGAGTGAAATTTAGTCGGATTGAGATACTAGCTCCCACATCCAACCTTGATATCGAGTCAATATTGTCGGATTTGGAAGTGGGCTATCAAATAATAGGTTCCAGAACGACCGAAAGAATGAAGAGTGTAGCTGCTATCGACGAAGCTACTCCCTATGATCTTACTTTTTGTTCGGGGTATATGATAAGGCCGCCTCTATTGTATCAAATACCAATGCAGGAATAATTCTGTGCAACAGATCAATCGGAACAAGAGTATCTGTCAGACCTGATCAACTTCTAGTTCTAGTTGATAACCCAAGATTGGTGTTTATGCACGTCGCCAATAGATTACATAACATTAAAATAAAACGAAAATCTGGAATATCTCGATTTTCGTGTATATCAGATACAGCAAGAATAAATCGCACTTGTGCAGTGGGTAATTTTTCAGTTATAGATGAAGGTTGTGTTGTAGGAAAAAATACAATTATTGGAGATAGAGTTAGTCTTCAGAACTGCGTGATAGGAGACAATTGCATAATTCAATCAGGAGTATCTGTGGGAGAGGATGGATTTGCTTATGAAAGAAATGAATCTCTAGAACTCGAAGCATTTCCTCATTTTGGTAAAGTCATTATCGGTAATAACGTTGAAATAAGTACTAATTGCTCTATTGCACGAGGATCACTAAAGGATACTGTGTTACATGATGGAACGAAAATTGATGCACTTGTACACGTCGCACATAACGTGAATATAGGTAGGAATTGTAGCCTTACTGCTGGAACTATAATTGGTGGAAGTACAACCATAGGAGATACATGCTGGCTTGGACTCAATTCTACTGTAAAGCACAAACTCCTAATAGGTAACAAGGCAATTATCGGTTCTGGAGCTTCAGTAATTGATAACGTGCCCGATGAAGACATAGTTGCTGGGGTGCCTGCAAGGTCTATAAAGCATAAGGTAAATTCAGACCAGTTATTTCTTATTGCAGGACAGATTAAGGCCTGTAATAAAAATAAAAATACGAAACTCCTGCATTACTAGTATAGCCGAAGGTGACCGACTTTTAATTCACCCCTCTATTCACGCCTAAAGACAAAAAGAATTAAATCAATATCATGGTACAATCATGTTGATTGCATTTTTATCCTTAGTAAAAATGAGAGCTGGAACGTGCGGTGGAATTGTATTTGCACCGAACATAGCAGCAAATCAATCAAACTAATATGAATACTGTATTCTGGAGCGATCGGGTAATCTAACAAATAGCTAAGTATCAATTATTTCAAACACGACACGATTTACTTATAGATTGAATGTTGAACTAGGAATATACCCAATCGGATTCGTACCCTATTCTATTATCTAATATAGTAATAAAGTTTTTTGTTGAAAACTATACTATTTTATCAGAATTTCCTAGATATCAATGGACCCTGTACATGATTATCAAAATTTTCTACACATTCTGTCACTAACATTAATTAAATAAATTAGGTTCCGTAAGAAATATTTTATTCTTACATCTATTCTTTTCAGAGAATCGTACTCTCACTAGGTTTGTTTAAAGAATTCTGAACATTACCACATTTGGTATAGTAGCAAATTGGAATTTTTACTTATGGAAGTGGTTAGTTTGTGTTATTTGTTTATATAATGCAAGCATTTGGTATCGTAAAAGATATTAATTATGGTACTCCTTTTTATATAATATTTAGTTGATATATGTACATGAGAGATAAAATATCTTGTGCTTCTTGTAAAAGGGAAATTGACGATGACGATGCATGTGTTTCTTTAAGAAAGGAAGATGGAACAAATTATGTCTTTGATAGTTATATATGTGCCGAAATCTTTCAAAAGCTAAACCATGTGAAGCGCAATGTGTTCATTCGAGAGGTAATACCATGATGGTGATAGGATGATGAGAGAGATGAAGTGTTCCTATTGTAAGCGCAATTTAGCGTATGTATCTAAAATGCAAACAATACATGACATCGAGCTCATGACGTTTCGTTGCGTGTATTGTGGAGTAAATTATAAGTACCACAAGTTGGATGATCGTTCTACTCGTATCCACTCAGTTTGAGTAAACAGTGATAAAATCCATTTTAGATTGAATCATGATTACAGCAGATAATCTAAGCTTATTTCATCATGTCGTATCTGGGTTGTATTACGAAGCCTATGAAGTGCATTCTCTGTCTTTGAGGTCGAGATTTAATTAAAGGGATTATAATTATAATCCATTAACCTCAGAAGTCTAGCGTTTTCTGCTATTCCTCTTTCTGCTCTTCTTTATTGACTTCTTACCACTAGCTGTCTTCTTACCACTAGCTGTCTTCTTACCACTAGCTGTCTTCTTACCGCTAGCTGTCTTCTTACCGCTTGTTTTAGACTTTGTAGATTTTTTGGAATTATCAAGTGTGGCAATCTTTCTGTGCATCTGTAATACTTGTTTTTTAAGATCTCTAATAGTTGCGTGATGTACTAATAGCAAATCCTTTAGCTCTTTTCGTATATCCAGGATTGCCAAATCTGTTCTCTTTCTAGCATCAGAATGCTTTCTTAACTCACTATGTAATTTTGAAATTGGCCTATTCTCGGGTTCATTTCTAATAGGACTTTTTCTCATAATGTTTGATTGCCTTGTTTTTTTTCGCTCTGGTTTGACGTTGTGAACTTTTGCCGTGTCTGTACTCTCCATTGTTTCTTCGAATCTTTCTTCTTCATCTTCTGGCTCTAAAACCCTAATACTGGAATCAATTGGCTCATCTTCTGTGATTTCAGATCGCATTTCTTCAGTTAGATTAACTGGTTCATTTTCATTCTCCTGAAAAGTCATACTTATGATGTGTAGAATGACTGGTTAAAAAAGTAGATCGCGTTTATAATTTGTCATAGCTGGTATTTACAGACCCTTCAAAATTTAGTAGACAGACAGGATTTGGGATTCAAAATGGATTACGAACATCCAGTGTATCGCATCCCACCGGCGCCTATTCACTAGCACATCGTTTTAAGGACTGCATCTGAGTGTAGGCCGTCATTGTGGTTTATAGATATCATCATTGACTCGAAACTGACATGGAAAACTTTTCTATAAATTTAAGAAACTTCTAAAGCAAACCTATGAATAGCGTTATAAAGGTTTCCTGACCAGAAACCTTGGCAATGCTAAATGTTAGTGTTTTCTTCAATTTGAAAAATTATCCAAATATCGAGGCTCAGTGAGATCGTAACTCATTTGTGTAGCCATTTGCTATCTGATTCAATGTAATAATTCTTAGGATACCGCTGCGGCCTGAAATAATTTACAATCAAATTAATCTTACGTATTATGTATTCTACACTCACTGAGGGAAGCATTGTAAGTACAACAAGAGAGTTGATTGGCATTAAGGGAACGACCATGACTTTAATCTTTTCGTAAACCGAGACGAATGTCTCGACCTTTCCAAAGTTTTTGGCACACTGCTCAACCATGGCGAAAGCAGCTCTAATCCATATATTACAATCTGTCTTCGCGTTGTCAGAAACGAATGCGTTACTAATATGATATCTACTTTTGCGGGAAACAGTTTGGCCTTTCATATCAACAATAGCCACGGATAGTATACTTTCGTCTATTTGCAGCAATTTTCCTGTAATTGTATGTATGTTTAGCATCGTGTCAACTAGACGTATACACTCGTAGTTATAACGATTAGGCTTTGGATTTTCCAACTTAGGAGAACATAGTGCTTTCTAAGCTTCCACCGAAGCAGTTTCCTACTAGAAGAAAAATGAATTTGAATTTGTCTAAATGGAGAAGTATCCACTAAATTCTGTCAATTTAAAAGCTTAGCTAATATATTTAGCCATAAGCAGCTCTTTATCTAAATGATAGCCATATGAAGGACATAAGCATTTAGACAAAAATAAGGCATATGCCGAATATAGACACGTCCTTCCTTTCATCTCGTTGGATGACCGAATTATGGTCCGACCTGTCTATATGAGAAAAGTCCATTGTAGCTGATCTTCATTATCAGTACCCTTGCTTATGTTGAAGTTCCTTGAAAGATGGAACCGTTGGAGTATATGACTCATGAGTCGATATTACTGCAGCATGAGGACCCTTTAGACTTATTTCTCTGTCCGATATATTCTTCAATACAATATCAGTAACAGGATCACCAAATCCAAACTGAGCATGATAAAGACACATATCTGGTGGTACTGATATTTGTTGAACATAACCAGGCGTTACTGCTGTGAGATTAGGCGCTTGCCCAACAAGAATTTGGAAGAACGGAGATCGTGGATTGTTACTATCACAAGGAAGACTTAGTTCAATATGTCCCTTAGTTGCAAACGGCGTCGAGTCAAATAATGGTATGAATTGATTGCTACTCAAATTTATTCCATTCAGGAGTATAGTCTGGACATTCATACCTGTGTCAGATTTGTGAATGTAACTCAAACTCCTGGCTATCTGCTCATCTCTCACGCCGTCAGATTTTGAAAGTAAATCTAGTACATTCTGATTAGTGGTATCTTTTGAGATGAAACTTCCGCTAACAACTACAGCTATATAGATTAGTATTGCAAGGCAAGCGGCAATCATGGTAGTCTGCGCAATCATCGTGATGCATCGACCCCTGCAATCCCTAACCTACAGTTTAAGGCAGAATAAATTTGATTGTCTGAAATGGGAAGATGAATCTTATTTTCGAACAGAATAAATCTACGACATGATCTAGTTGAGGACAATTTGTTCGCCAAATGTAACCAGAGGTTGTAGAATATAAAATATTCCCTGAAATTAATAAATTTTTGATCCTGTTAGCGTACTTACTCCTACTGCCGGCGCGCAAGTATCAGTGTTTCTAGTTGCTTAAACATGCATGGCTTTATCGCATTGTCATGGATTCTACAAGCTGTAAAGTGCCAAGCTATTTCCAGTCCTAGATACGTCACAATGAACCCCGTAAACAGATACAATACTAGAGTTATGTTTTCAAACATAATTGCTATATATGCCTATTATATATAAAGTTATTTATATGGAAATTAAACATTCATTTAGTAATGTTAGGAAATACTTAATATTTGTTAAGTTTGTATGACTCTATTATAATTTTATTTGCCAATTGGCAAGAATAATTCTCTCGCTTAGTGCATGAAATCAATTAAGATCTTAAATGTAGCCTAGGTAAACGTAATCTTTTTCTCAAAATGATGAGTTCATTAAACGGCGTGCAGCTCATTATTTACATAAGCCTAAAGTCTTCCTTTACTGTTACTAATACTATGTGACTATTGGTTCTTTCAATATAGGGTAATGCCAGATCCTTTTTTACAAAATCGCTAAGTTCTTTGCGATTTCTGAATTTTGCAATTATTGTCATGTCCGTTAATCCAGTAATGTCATACACTGCACACACGTTTGGAAATATTGATATGTGTTTTTCCACTTCGGTAATCTTGCCTTTTACAGCTGTGACCTCAATTATTGCCGTAAGATCATATCCCAACTTTTCATGATCTAGGACGGCGGAATACGATCTTATAATACGATTCCTCTCCAGCTTTTGCACTCTTGAAAGAACAGTAGGTGGCGACACACCAATCTTTTCAGCTATTTTCCTATACGACAATCGTGCGTCTGACAATATTTGCTGGAGTATCTTGACATCTGTTTCGTCCATATCAATGATATTAACAAGTAACTAACAAATAAAAGTTATTACGACCATTTTTATTTCAAACATTAAGAGTTAGTCTATAAAACATTGTATTTCATAAGTTCAGTGAACTCCACAACAAAACAAAATTTGAAGAAATAGAGCGAATTATGCTTATTTATCGTTCGACTTTGTATTCAAATCCTAATCCTTCGGCTCATAAAAAATATTTTCGTGATAGTGAAAAAAGATAGGTAAGCGACTGTCTTTGATCTGATATTTCGCTTTGCCAGGTTAGCACACAGCTCCCATAATCTAATATTCTAAAATTATTAGTATTACGGCTATTTGTATTCAGGGTTTAATCAAAATATTGTGAAGACGATCTGATATCCAATTTAGTATTGATCTTTCGCATTAATGCCTAGACCTTATAAGTAATAAAATATGTTTACTAATCAACATTCACGCTCAGCAGTGTACTAATACTCGATTACGAATATTATGGATATGAGTATCTTGAAATCGATAAAATCCAACTTGTCTATAGTAGGGATGTTAGGTGGTATATGCTTTGTGATCAGTTTGTTTTTTATGCCGCTAGTTGAACACTGGTAACAAGAAATAGGCACGCTTCTTTTTTTGGAGTATGAGTTACTACATTCTAAAAGTTTAGAAATATTTTCTCGTCATGAGTGTAAATTCCTGTTAAAAAAAACCTCTAATCTTACCGATTGTAAGTTATTTGTACTGCATTAACAATGTGCCATTTTTGCCTTTTCAAGGGTAGCTATAAATTGGAAGTAAACTTTCCTTGACTTGAGTATATGACAATTCTTAATTAGAGGTTGAAGATTGTTGTTGGAATCTAAATATTCAAATTAGCGTACGAGATTACTATCGGTGAGTATGAGTTGGTCGTAGAGCAAAGAAAAACTATAGTCAACTTGTACAATTCCGGCATAAACCCCGAGATAATTTCTCTAGAATTGGACGTTAGCCAAGAGGAAGTTATGCGTGTAATTGAATCTGAGACTAACGAGGAAGAAAGAAAGAGGGACGCTGTGGAAAAGCTATCTGATGTCCCGTTATTAAGCAAATTATATCTTGACTCGGTGGTTAATATTGACCGCGCTATAGACCACGCACAATCTACAATGTGGAAAGCCTTGAAAGTCAAGTCGGAATTTGATATTTCGACTGAAGAAGCAGATAAAATTTTAGAGCCTTATGCTGAATCCAAAGTTAGTCTTGTGATTCTAAATATTGATCTTGTGGAATCTACCAAGTTATCAATGATACTTCCTGTAGACAAACTTGCGACAATTATCAGAACCTTTGCTCAGGAAATGTCATTGTTAATAACATCCTACGGTGGTTACGTTTTGAAATATGTCGGAGACGCAGTTTTAGCTTTTTTCATAGTAGGTCCACCTCCGGCCTCAAATGATCAAATATACATACCGTGTATGAATGCATTAAGCTGTGCATGTTCGATGATCAGAGTGATACGACAAGGAATCAACCCAATTCTCCAACAATCCGACTATCCTGAACTGAAAGTAAGAATTGGGATTGATGTTGGAGAGAATGTAGTAGTTCAATATGGGTGGGATACGTTCAGGCAAGATGAGAAAATCGTATTGAAAAAGCCCCATTTGGATATTCTAGGTTACACTATTAGTATTGCTTCTAAAATTACGGCGATTGCACAGCCAGATCAAATTATAATTGGTCAACTAGTATACAATGTATTGGAGAAAGAACAAAGACGTACCTTCAGCAAGCTCTCAATTACTCCAGAAGTCTGGGGCTATGTTAGTGCTAATACTGGTACGATCTACAATCTGTACTCCAGTAATACGTGGCATTGAACAGGATTCATATGGAAAATTACGACTTTGCCATATGCGTTCAATATTTCTTGAAATTGGAAATGTCGATTTTTGTCTTGGTCCACGATTATTTATCGATAGTCAGCAAACGAAAATTTGATCCACTTCCATTTTAATCTAGATTCTCCTTTTCAGTTTTGCTTCCTCCAATTTCCGTTCTAGATGTTTCTGTCGTGAATGTTTTCAAGTTCGTTTTATTCTCCTTTTTCTTAAACTTGAACCATTCACCCTTATCCGCGATGTCGTCGTTTGATAGGGCTTCTCCAATTCCAGAGAAGATCCCGGCAGTGGCAGGTCTGGATTTTTTGAAAAGATTTGATAGCTCTAATAAAATTCCGATTTCGCCATGATGGATTCTTCTATCTAGAACATAGGCTTTACCTGGTTTTTTTTGTGAATTCCAAATACTTGTTATTATCTTTCCGATTGAGGAACCAGTTGTAAGTGCTTCGTCATAGGTGGAAGGGGTCTTGTCATTCAGTCTCATTTTTTTCTTTGTGCTATGCTTAAACAAATCCAATGCATAATATTTTAAATGCCCTATAATAGTTATCAGTTGGTACCGAGAGTTAGTTAGCCTTTTATCGCACTCAAACATCCACAACATAACGAGATATTTGCAAGAACTACCGAAAGAGATCACTAATTCTCTAATAACAGAGTAGTTATCGTCAGTCCCGGCTGTTTGGAATGCGCCATCGAACTGAATTCCTATATTATCTTGACAGCTGCTGTCCAAATCAAGTACCAAAGCTCCTATCTTACAGTAACACATTTAGCCAAGTTGCGTGGATAGTCTGGGTTGGCGTTATTATGAAGTGCTAGATGGTACGCCAAAATCTGTAGTGGTATCACTTCAAGCATTGGCAATAATGATTCTTTGACATATGGTATAGGTATGCAATAGTCATATATGGGGTGGGGCTTGTTTGTTATGCCAATTAGTCTAGCGCCTCTGGATTTTACTACATGCGCATTAGAGAGAGTATCAGTATATGTCGAATCATCGGGATTCAAAATTATTACAACGCTATTTTTATCAATTAAGGCTAGAGGTCCGTGTTTCAGCTCACCCGCTGCTATACCTTCGGCGTGAATATAAGCTAGTTCTTTGATCTTAAGAGCACCTTCTAGGCAGATCGGAAAGTGATTGGAACGACCGAGAATGTATATATCCGTTGCATCTTTAATCTGTGCTGCAAACTCTGCAATCTTTGATTCAAGTTCTAAACTTTTTTCTATCGCTTTTGACAGTTCCATTCTATTTGTTGAAATGCCTGTCAAGTTACCGCCAATAGTATCAGCTATATAGTATATTATTGATAACTGGCTTGTAAAGCTCTTCGTGGCAGCCACTCCTATTTCAGGCCCACATTTCACTTCTAGAAAACAATCGCTGAGTCTTGCAAGAGATGATGTAGTTACATTTACTATTGAAAGGACTTTAGCCCCTTTTTCTCTCGCTGCCTTCACTGACTGTAATACATCTGCAGTTTCACCACTTTGGGAAATAGCAATCAATACAGAATTTTCATCCAATAGCTCAGAAGAATATTGGAATTCGCTTGACACAACAGTTTCTACGCGTATCTGTGAGTATTTAGATAGGATGTGTTTTGCTAGCAATGCTGAATGATAACTAGTCCCACTACCAGTGACGAAAACATCCTTTGCATTTGTAATTATATCGCAAAATGTCTCTACACTTTCTTTCTCTTGCTGCATACTTTTGAAGATAGTATGACTCTGTTCATAGATTTCCTTGAGAGTAAAGTATGCGTATTTTCCTTTATCACTATCTGCGAGTTCCCATGCAACCTGTGTTGGAGTTCGCTCGACTTTTTCTCCGTCAAAATTAATTATAGAAAGATTGTTTCCTTCTAACAGTACTATATCTCTATTGTCTAAGAATATAGCGCGATCGGTGTAATCCAGAAAGCCCAATACATCACTAGAAATGAAATAGCCACCAGCGGTAATTCCAATTATAAGTGGCTCATCATATCTTGCGGCACATAGGGTCGAATCGTCAAACACGGCAACAAAAGCAAACGAACCCCTTAGTCGGTTACAAGTATTCATCATGGCCTCTTTAATGTCATTTTTTAATGCCCAATAATGTTCTAAGAGGTGCGCTATAACTTCACTGTCTGTCTCACTCTTGAAGACATGACCTTTCTTTAGCAACTCCTCCTTTAATTCCTGATGGTTTTCGATAACGCCATTATGAACTATTGCCAAATTTGTCGTACAAGCAGAATGTGGATGAGCATTGGAATCAATAATTCCACCATGCGTAGCCCATCTTGTATGACCGATCCCCAATTGACCTGCCATTTCTTTTAACCCTAGTGATCTATTTACTTCTTCGACTTTGCCTATTCCCTTTCTGATTAACAACTTTCCGCTATTTAGAGTAGCCACTCCAACGCTGTCATATCCCCTATATTCCATTTTCTGAAGACCTCCGACCAACAACGGAGCTGCCTTTCCTACCCCTGAATACCCTATTATTGAACACATGTACGGTTACTCCTAACCAATGGAATTATTGCAGTGCTTGTCCCATGTAAAACGGCTATAAGTTCAATATCAAACCAAATCAATTTATTCATTATCCCTCATACTGCTCATTGTACATTTGTATATAGTTAAAGAAACGCCAATAAAATCAAAGATATTGACTTATTTAGGATAATTTATGGCTTAGTTCTTGCTTTGAGGATTGTAGGGCTGTTCCGAGCCAATAGTGTAGAGCTTACATGTTTCACTTTGTATAGCTGCCGTTATCGTATAGCTTCTACCCCTTCTTATCATGATGCGGAAGTAGTAGGTTTCATTATATAAATTCAATTCATATTACGTCATATCTTGGCAGGGATAATTCGGATTAGAATGTGCTATTCTCCTTCACCACTTTTCACCTTTCGCACTGGATTTGAATTCTATTTGTGGAATAAATTGTTGTAAATCAAATTAACAAACTTAGACATAATCAGGCCTCATGTGGTTCAAGGCATGGTCAGAAAAATAATTTTATGGTGTAAGAACTTTTGTGGTATATACCATTCTAATGTTTCCGCGATCGCAGGTTATGTGGAGGCTCGCAGAAGCTGATCATGAGTTATCAACTCTAGATACTGTAATCAGCTGATTTGTTTGGCCAATACTTTTGCATGATGATTTCCAGTTAGCATACACAAAATAATGAGAAATATCATCTTTTTATCACGATGGAAAGTCCGCAATCAAAAGAAGATATCGCAAAACAGATCATCTTAAAGGAAATAAATAATGTGTCTACCAACAGTTCAATTATTAAGGAAAATGGATGCTCGGCTTGTCATATATTATTTAACTTGATGGATAATATGCAAATAAGCGAATCAGACGCATCTGATCTTTTATCACAAGTTCTATCCGATGATCCCAAGTTAAATGATCGTTTTATTGAAATGGTAGAAAAAATCCATATGAAACAAAGGATGATGGGAATTCCATTTTCAATTAAGACCCGCGAAGCCAAGGATAAATACATCGCTTCTAATTTCAAAAATCTCCTAGCCGAGTTATCGTCTGACCTTATTAATTATGGATCAGATATCGTTCTTCGTAAATTATTAGCGTCAAGCATCGCGTTGCAATTAGCACAAAATATTGGTATCGACTACCACGCTGCTACTGAAGAACTTTACTACTATATGAGAAACAATGACCAACAAACAAATGAGAGTATATTAGAATTTATTAATAATTTTTATGGCAGAGTATATAAAAAAGATTAGAGAATATAATACGCTTCTGATCGAATTTCTCTCCCTCTTCCCCTCACTTGTATTTGAGATTTATTAATAATCCATATTTCTACATTCGTTCATTCAGAAAAAGCTAAATAAACTAGAATCTCGCGGACAGATATGGCCTCCTCGAAGGTAATTAAGTAATCATTGTCGAGGTCAATAAAGGCCACTAACATATGAAATTGTTTTTATACGTCGAACAATTATACTATGAATCGACTTTAGATGAAAAAACAAAAGAAAGGACCGTCAGACGTCTCAAGTACTGCTATATTTCGAATGGTATTTGTTCCCCTGGTTTCAATCATCGTGATGACATTAGCTATTACAGGTTTTGGAATGGATCAAAACAGTTCTGCACAAGGTCAAGGCAGTGACAATGCTACCAATATCGATAATAATAACAACACTAATCTTGGATCAAATAATTCTACTGCAAACACAACTGCGCCAAGCACTATTACTTTACCACTATCGAAAGGATTTGTAGACGGAAAAGTAGCGTATTTTATTGCAACCGATGCGTCAAGTAAGCAAATTGTTTCTTCTGTCTCCAATACCACTAGCTTCAAAGTAAACTATGCTCCATCGTTGGCAAATACTCCACAATCCTCTCGGCAGCAAGGATACGTATTCATCAATGGAATGAAGGGAGAAGGGCCACTCGGATCGCAAATGTCCGTAGCGTCGGCACTGCCTAGTGATGAAGGATATAGTCCATTGTTTGAGATAAATTACGTAAAATGGAATTCAAATGCAACGAAGGATATTAGGGTATTGCGATCGGTAAATGAAATTGTGGCGGCTGAGAAAGGTGGTGAATTGACAATTACGAAGTCAAATATTGTAATAAATAGCCCAGCAATTTCGATGGAATCACTTCCCTAATTTCTTGTTTCTAAGCATATAGAATAGTAAGAAATCGGGTTAATTAAAAGGGTCAAGAATGTAAATAAGAATGTGAACGTCTTTTGTTGAGAGCGTTAGACTCGGCCATGGTGTGGCCATAACTAATTTATAGATAGCATCATCTTTATACTACTGTCATCTGGTTCGTTAAGATAGGACTACTTTTTCACATATCTGGATAATTGGGATTTCAAAAGAAAATTTAAATTCGATATACTAGTTGAATTTAAACCGCATGAAGGATAAGCATAAGGCCAGTCCCACACCAGAAGAGATTATACAGGAAATATGTAATCGATACAACACGTTAAAGGAATCCTCTTCTGCCGACATAAAGTTAAGCAAGTTATGGCAAGAGTCGTTCAGCTTAATCGACAGAGAATTTTTCGAAGAGGTACTTATAAAATTGGAAGAGGCAGATTTACTAATTGTTTCGATTTCTAACGATACAATTCGTCTTACTGAAAGAGGGATAGGACATTGGAAAGGAATCAGAGGTTAAATTGACAATTATCTGATAACTATTCATACCCAAAGTCTAACAAATTATAGCCCGATTTCTTTAAAGTACTCTTTACGAATCCTTTAAACTCATTGTCTGGATTCCACGCACACTCGTGTCCAAATAAAATTACTGTGCTAAATCTTCCAGTAGTAGGGTGTTCAGAATACATTTTACCACATTTAATGCATATATTTTCAAAATCGTTTATTCTCTCATTCATAACAATGTCTACCAAGTACAACACATCCGTAGTACTTAAACTGAACCTCCAAAAGAGATCCCCGCTTGCCTATCTAGGTATCCTCATTAGCAGTAACAGTAGTTAGATCCCAAAAATTGCTATTTTTAAATGCAGGAGATCCAAAAGATTTTTCTTCATTAATCAAATATACTTTATAACCCAACTTACTTTCCCCTTGTGACTTTTCAGTACTACTACTAGTTATATTTTGTTCAGTTGCTATTTCTTCTAAATAAGCAAAGTCCTTTTCACAATTTATGTTAAGATTGTCTTTAATGCGATCATTAAAAAAGTTATCCTTAATGTATTCTAGCACATCATGCCAAGTATAAGCTTTGATTCTACCTTTTATATCACCTTTATCAAATCGGGTACTACTGTCATAGCTATAGACATCAAAATAGTCAGCTTTTTTGACACAATTGTTACAATAAACATGCTTTCCCTTATTTGTACAATTCTCGCATTGTTGCATAATCATGTGTACTGTTTACTTTGCAAGATTAATATTGATTATTGTGGCATATTTAGAATCTGGATAAGATAGAACACATTGCTACCAAAACAGCCATCTAATAGAATATATCATTTCCAAGCATTACTGGGAGCCATCACGCTTTGTGGTCTAATGATATCCATCATGTTCAATTCCTATACTTATGCCCAAAACTGGTCTAATTATACGGATCCAAATGAAATATACCTGCTCCAATTTCCTTCCAACTGGGATCCATCAGGGCCGAATAAACCAGAAGATAATAGACCATTAGCCTTGAGCATTCAATCTACAGATATTCCATCCAATATGAGAACTATGATTATCAGTGTTGTCCCTCTAACAAAAAATGTAAACTGGACAGTAGAACATCTTAAGGATATATCTATGAATGTAAATAGCCAGGGCTTGCCTACTTTCCATGTCCTTTCGAGTCCCAATTATACCAAGTATACAATAGATAATAATCCTGCAGTTTCTTACACATTTGCATATGACCTTTCAGGAAAAATGAAAGAGCTCTATATAGGAACCATAATCAATAATACTGTATTTCATATAGGATACGCGGCACCACTAGATCAATTTGATTTCTTTCTTCCTACAGTTGAGAAAGTCCTCGATTCAATCAAAGCATTAAAAACTAACTGAAGACCGGTCTACAACTCAAATTGTCAATTTACGCAATTATATATTGCTCCTAAAGTCAACTAATACAGTATACTTATCGATGCGATGTTAGATAAAGGATGTAGCATCGTTTCAAGAGTCGAACTTGAAAAGTATTTGCTTCGAAAATATGTTTGAAATGTGACAAGCAAGAAACCATATATCCACAAGGCTCTTCCCATATTTTTTGTAATGCAGGCAAGTAACTCATGAACCTCAATTGACTGCAATTTTCTTCCTATCAAAATAGTGTGTTCCCCTTATTGGTTCCGAGAATTAAAGAAACATATTTAATCAAAACCATTTACGGTTGGTAAACCTACTTATACGACATTTTTAGTAAATACCATATAATTTGTTGGAACGGCAAAATGAGTTTTGCATTTCTGTGGAAGACCTTAAAAAAGACTACCATAAAAATATTCATGCAATAAATGGTATTTCATTTAATGTGAAGTATGGGAAAGTATTCGGATTTCTAGGCCCAAATGGTGCAGGCAAGACTACAACAATAAAAGTCCTCACGACCCTTATTAGCCCATCTGCGGGCAGGGTGCAGATCTTTGGAAAGGATATCGTCAAGTTTCAGTCTGAGATTAGAAAGAAAATAGGAGTTGTATTCCAACAACCTAGTTTTGAAGCTAATCTAACAGTTGAAAGGGCACTCGACCTTTATGGTTTAATGTGGGGACTCCATGGCACAAAAAGAAAAGATAAACTAAGAGAAATCTTTACTGCATTTGACTTAGAACCCATAAAAAATACGAAGAATGACGAACTCTCGATAGGTCAAAGAAGAAGAGTCCAGGTTGCACGAGAATTTATGCACGATATGGAGTTGTTGTTTCTTGACGAACCAACTGTAGGTTTAGATCCCTCAGCTAGACGAACATTGCTAGATTATATAAAGAATCAGGTGAAATCCGGGTTGACTGTATTCTTTACCACACACATAATGGAGGAAGCAGAATATCTTTGTGATGAAATAGCTATTATAGATAAAGGAAAAATAATTGCCTTCGATACGCCTACGGGGCTGAAGCAGAAATACGGTGTAACTAAGAATATAGAACTTAGAGTGAAAAGTACTTTAGCTAAATCTGTTATCGATTTAATTGCTACTGTTATCGATAAATCATACATCGAAACCACCGGAACAGATACACTAATAATTAAGGTCGATAACGCCCAGGAAATTATTATCAGAATAATTCAACTCTTTTCTAAAAATGAAATACAAATAGAAAGTATTGCAATTAATCCGCCATCACTAGAAGAAGTTTTCCTAACCATAGTCAATGATAGGAAGTAAAGGCAACAAAGACATTCTAGAAATGTATCTACTAAATTTTCATCTTTACCATTGATACTGTTGCCATTAAAAACGCCCCAACAGAAACAATGGTAATAATGAGAAGCTGAATATTAGTAAATGGAGTTACCTGTGAAAAAATGCCCGCTCTACTAATATCTACTATATATGTCAGCGGATTTATATAAAATGCAGTGCGTAATGGTTCTGGAACTCCCGCTGCAGGATAAAAAGCTGAACTGGCGAATGCAAAAAACAAAAAAACACCATTACTAATTACGGTAAAGCCTTCACTACTTTTAAGCTTTGTAGATATAATTATTGTAAATGACCCAAAAAAAACTGCACCAACAACAAGCGCGTAAACCGTGTAAGGAATACTCCATATGGTAGGGTTCACATTATTCAACATAGTTGGAAGGCCAATTATCACAATCAGCGCTGCACTTGCCAAACCCATAAGAACAATTGTCAGAAGATTGCTAATGATGTATTGTACCTTGGTATAAGGCATTACCAGTAATTGCTGAAACATTCCATTCCTTTTATCATTCCAAATAATGCTGCCAGCAACTGTGCTACTATTCATCACGTTAAAACCAATCATACCTGCAGTTAAATATGCAGGATAAGTAACTAATACATCTCCAAATTTTACCCCTTGTTCTCCCATTAGCGCTGAGTACGAATACCCTGCGACAAAAATATACACAACAGGAAATACTACCTGCCAAATTAGAAAAACCTTGTCAATCGAAGCAATTAGGTTTCTATAAGCTAAAAGAAGTATTTCAGTTATCAAATCTCTATAGGACTAGCAGAAGGATAGTGAATATTAACATATTTGTCTAGTGCTGAAGGCAACAATCATATCGCAAGATCTATCTGTCAGCTATTCAATTATTATAGTGGCGGGATGATCATAATGATAATGATGAATATCTGAAGAAAGAGAAAGAACTATACAATCAAAATTTGACGAGCTGTGACCAAAACGCAGAATATGCATTTATAGCCGCTGATAAATCTGTATGGTTTATTGACTTTATTATTGGAATAGCATTTAAAACGCCTATCGATTTTTATAATGAATTAAATGGCCTAGAGCAATCAGGCAGAAAGTATAAATGGTTTGATGACATTCTGGGACTTCAATTTTATCTTGATGAAATTGTTTTAGGTCAAGAAATTGTAATAGAAACAACGGTAAATCCTGAAAATGGTAAAGAAAATGATGACCCTAAGATTTTATGGCAGCCAAAGTTGATTCTAAAATAGCAGAAATGAAAGAAAATAGGGATTTAGGCATTAGATTATTTCATTTGTTTAATGGTCAGCTGACCAATTTAATACAATTATGAGAGATAAGAATTCACGAATTATATTATCAATAAAAAGGTCTTTGACGTTAAGTTATAATAAAGTCTATACTGATGCTGAGCTTTTTCAACATAAATTCTTCTCTAATGGCAATATTTAGTGCAGTTAGGCCCCCATGAAATTGTACGAGTTTGAAAATTAGTAGTTGTCGAACTTGTCTTATCTTCACAGCTTTCATTAAGAAATTAAATATACAGTTCCGGTTGTCATAAACTCACTTATATTACATTGTGGTTCAATGAGTTATGAGCGAGTACGAAGATATGCGTACAGCCGACATTGTCGCTGAGGCGTTACTTGATTGGAAAGTTGAAGTTATTTTTGGTCTGCCAGGTGATGGAATAAATGGATTTATGGAAGCATTACGAAGACGAAAAGACAAAATTAAATTTATTCTTGTTAGACATGAAGAATCAGCAGCATTTATGGCTTGTGCTTATGCGAAATATACGGGAAAATTAGGAGTGTGTGTTGCTACCTCAGGACCTGGTGCCATACATCTTTTAAATGGATTATATGATGCAAAGTTAGACAACACCCCTGTTTTATCAATAACTGGCAGTACTTATTCTGATCTTATGAATTCTAATTATCAGCAAGATGTTAATCTTTTACAACTCTTCTCAGACGTTACTGTTTATAATAACATGATAAATAGGCCTGAGCACGCTGAAATGACAGTCGATATAGCGTGCAGGTCAGCATTATCATTGCGGGGTGTTAGCCACTTAACTATTCCGATCGACGTACAAGAGATGAAACTAAAAGGAAGATACTCCAGACATAAAGTACCAGGTCACACTTCGGACTTTTATGCCAACATAACCGTACCAGATAGAGGTCTATTAGAAGACGCCGCAAATATTTTGAATTCTGGTAGGAAAATTGTGCTCCTTGTTGGACAGGGGGCTCTTAGTGCAGGAGATGAAGTAATACAAGTGGCAGAAAAGCTGGAGGCTCCTGTCGTGAAGGCATTGCTTGGAAAAGCAGTAATTCCAGATGACCATCCTATCTGTATCGGTGGTCTAGGACTTTTAGGAACTGAACCTGCAACAGATGCCATGAATGAAGCTGACACCTTACTAATGGTAGGAACATCATTTCCCTATATTGACTATCTTCCAAAACCGGGACAGGCAAGAGGAATACAGATTGATATTAAACCAAATAATATTGGATTGCGTTATCCGGTTGAGATCGGCTTAGTAGGTGATTCTAAACTTGTATTATCAGAATTGCTACCATTGTTGCAGCAGAGGAGTGAGACAGAACGTGGGTTTCTAAAATCTAAACAAGATGCAATGGTGGATTGGAATAAGTTATTGAAAGAACAAAGTAGTAGAACTGACAAGCCAATCAAACCACAGGTTATTGCAGATGCGGTATCAGAATTACTTGAAGATAATGCCATAATCTCTGTTGACTGCGGTACAAATACTTCATGGGCCGCACAATACATCAATATTCGAAAGGGAATGAAATTCTCATTATCAGGAACATTAGCTACGATGGCATGCGGGCTACCATACGCAATTGCCGCACAGATTGCATTCCCTGATAGACAATGTATTGCTTTTGTTGGTGATGGGGGATTTACAATGTTAATGGGTGAATTTGCAACGGCTGTTCAATATAATCTTCCTATCAAAATAATCGTCATAAAAAATAATACTCTTGGTATGATACGTTGGGAGCAAATGGCATTCCTTGGGAATCCTGAATATGGCGTAGAGTTTACGCCAATAGATTTTGTAAAATTTGCTGAAGCTTGTGGAGGCATAGGTTATGCAATAAAAGAACCAGATGAAATTAGCTCCATCATGGAACAAGCCATGAAAATAGATAAGGATAGAAGGAAACCAGTCATAATTGAAGCATCTGTCGATCCTTTTGAACCTCCAATGCCTCCTAAGGTCGAAATGGAGTTTGTTACTAATCTGGCCGAATCCTTTGTAAAAGGACAACCATATGCTAAAAGAATAGGATTAACTCTATTTAGAAACCAAGTACATAATATTTTAAAAAATATACACACCCATTCAGTGCATGATGAGTGATCTATTCGTTCATATGAATAGAGTAAACATATACAGAATAATAAGAATTTCAATTCAGAGCAAGAATTTAATTAATAAAAATGATTAGTTTTTGCTGATTAGCATACAAAAAATTAAAAAAGTTGATGGCTTATTCGATGGTTAGTGTGATTGTCCAATAAATTTAGTGTATGATATTATCTGGAATTACCATCTTTTTGATTCAAACCAAGGAATTCTACTAACTGCGGTTTATTCTTAGTTTGGAAGTATACAACTGCTGGACCATTTATCTCCATGACAAAACCTTCTCCTCCCAGTAAAGTTGATTTTAGACTTCCAAATTTAGTCACTTTGTAGTCAGCATCAAGATTTAGAGCCACGAGGTGAAAATTATTTAAAATGAATTTTTCACCAATCAGTATTTCTCTCCTAATTATGCCTCCAAAAGCATTCAGGAAAATATCTCCTTGTCCGCTCAATTTCAACATAAAGAGTTCACTTCCAAATAGCCCTTTCTTAAATCCTTGCCACTGGGTATTAAAACTACGCCGTCAGTAGAAGCAATATACGATCCGGATTGAACAATGAAGTTTTGTTCCTGTGAAATCGAGATTTTTATTATGTCACCGAGAGGCTCTGCCCGGTTAGACCTAGTTTTCCTCCATCAGAGTTCGAAGTAAACTCGTTAACAAAAAGAGATTGACCTCCAAGAGTGGAAACCTTCAATTTCGCAAAAAATCCTCCGTCCCTGATCTTGGTATCCACATCTATGTTGCCAGACATATACACCATTGCTCCGGCATTTGCTGTAATACTTTCACCTTTGTTCATATCCACTTCTATTATCGATATCGGTTCCTTCACTATTTGAAATTGCGTCAAAAAAGACAATCAAATAAGACTAATATTGCTTTTGTTCTAATATCTCATACCGAATACGACTTTGGTATATTAAAATAATTCCGACCTGCATGTGCATTTTAAGGGTAGTTCATGATAAAGGTCTTGACAACCTCAGTCCACGCATTAGCTATGTTTTCTCTATTATATCCTCCTCCACCTAGTCCGATGATTCTTCCATTACACATCTTATGGGCATATTCATGTAATACTTCCGCAGCATATTTGTGCGCTTTATGAGTATATTGCAAATGTGTCAAGGGATCTCCTTTTAAACCATCAGCTCCACATTGAAATATAATAAGCTCACATTTTAGAGAGCTAATAAAATCTTCAACTTTCGAAAACGCCGCAATAAAATCATGATCAGTTGCACCAGAACTCAGAGACAAATTTAATTTATTGCCTTTCCCCTTCCCCGATCCATTTTCTGATTCAAGTCCAGTTCCAGGGTATAATGACGAACCATCCTCATGAATGTCCGCGATGTAGACATCAGGATCGTCATCAAATTCATAGTAAACACCATCTCCATGATGCGCATCTATATCGATATACAGAATTTTCTTTATATTGTATTTGTTCCTAGCCTGAAGAATAGCTATACCTATATCATTGAATACGCAGAATCCCGCAGCTGAATTTCTTCGTGCATGATGAAGGCCACCTATTGGATTGAGTGCATGAACTATTCCATCAATTTTGTTAACCACCATATCAAGTGCTAGTAACGTCGAACCCACAACATAAGATGATGCTTCAAATACACCCTTGAAGGAAGGTGTATCCCCTTGATCCAGATATCCTTGACCATTTTTAGAACACTTTTTTACAAACTCAACATATTCTTTAGTTTGAAAGGAAGAAATTATACTTTCATCTGCAATAACAGGAGGGATTAATTTTACGTTACTAGAATTTACAATGTCTAATTGGCTAATTCTTGAATAAAATGCTTGCAGTCGACCAGAGTTCCAAGGATGTTTTTCACCAAACGAATATCTTGAAAGTTCATTGCCAAAAAGGATTGCAGTACGACACATTATTCTTGTATTACGTATTCAAGTATTAGTAATTTACGAAGATCCTACGAATCTTTATTGGGATGAGAACATTATTGTTGAGGAATTACAATACTCTTTTGCGAACTAATTATGAGAGATTGGGATTCGGTATTAAGACCTTTACCTACCTTGGTTAAATTCCGGGCTGCCATATTCGCTTTTTTTTGCACTCCATCCATGAAAATTCTTATAAATTTGGATACACTTTTCATCTTCAATTGCAATACACCACATACTTATTTTGAACGTCAATTCCAATATTATATCAACTTGATAGAAAATAGTTAAGTGTTATAGCAAAACAGGATTTCTAAAAATAATATGAATTGGCACCAGTCACATTTTAATCATTAGCTCTTACCGCTATAACGTATGAATGGAATTGATAGCCTGTGAGGAGTGAATACTTATATGAAAATAGGTCAATATGTTTTGCATGGTCTACAAGTATATTGATATTGTAGGAACTTCGCCTAAAGGCATAGATGACTCGATAAGAAATGCAGTGGAAGAAGCAGCCAAAACAGTAAAGAATTTGCAATGGGGAGAATTAGGACGCGTAACAGTCAGAATTGAGGAAGGGAAGATATTAGAATTCCAGTCGGAGGTAAGATTGGGATTCAAGATAGAACATGGCTAGTTAATTTTCCTAACTACCCACAACCGGAGGCAAATACTTGCCTGTCATTGATTGTATTGACATTAGGTAAGTATTTTACTACACTTCAATTGACGCATTAAATGAATTGAACAGAAATTTATTGAACTTACCCATCGACATGTACTCAAGAAAATACCATTGTGTCATAAAAGACTCTGACTTGGATAACCAGATATTATTTTAAGAGAGGAACGACGTTCATTCGAGAAGCTATGTACTAATAATAATGTCTCTACGAGTTTGGAAGCATTGGTGCGATAAGAAGTGAAGGGCTACTTACCGTTGTACTACAGGACTATTTATTAAAATTGTCGTCTTTGTAACTGTCAGCTCCCCATTAGTTTGGGCAGACAATATTTCTTTTGCCGATTTCAATTCTCTCGGAGTTGCATGGTCATGCCACTCAACAAAGTTCAGCTGAACAATCGGACTATATCTTTCATCTCCTGGAATTGCAGTCGCGACTGGTAATTGAAATCCAAAAGGGCCTTCTCCTGTGATTCCATTTACGAATTCATAACCTTGCTGTCGAACTAATTCTGGAATTAATACTAGGACAGGTGCAAAATTTACTATGTGGCCTAGATTGTCGGCTATAGAACTAGCTGTTTGATTGTCAGATGAATCAGTTGCGATAAAGAATGCTATTTTTCCATTTACATATCCTTTCGACAAAGGAAAAGAAATGGTGGTCGGTGAGACTGTTGTTGATTGAGCGAAAGATACAGCTAAATCAGTATTCAGAAAGAGTAGGGATAAAGCAATAGCTATTACAATGAAGTATTCTATCATAGGGGAGTCAAATGTGAGTACCTGGACATAAATTGCTTACTTCTCTCAATTTGAGGTCGCCGTGTGACAATTTTGTGAAAGTAATCGGCCTACTCATGTTAGATAAAGTTGTGCCTCTACTTGGTCAATAAGCAGCTTCAATTTTCATTGTAGTAAAGGTTACATGATTATGAATTACGTTTACCATGAAGTCATGGTCTTTGAAAAGACGCTACTGCTAATTATTAATATAGTTGATCCAATTATATTTTGAGTTTAACAACAATTGGCCAATCTAGATATGATATCCCCCGGGACCAGTCCTTGCATCGACAGGGTGAATCAAAATGAATTTCAATAATTCCGCGTCCTCCAACTCAAATTCCGTGAATACACAAGCTAGCTCTCAATCGAATTTTTCCCTTGACAGGCAAGTACAAGAATTAAAGGATAGAGTACATCATGACGCTGAAAGAGTAGACGAAGCTTTCAGGGTTGGGGTAGAGGTCGAGGCTTGTTTACTCGATGAAAAGGGAATCCCAGTGACTGCAGAACCATTAATCAAAGAACTTGCAGGAACCACCTATGAAATCGATTATGAATATGGTGCCTGTCAATTTGAATATAAAACCTCTCCCGTAGGAATGAATAACCTTGATTATCTCAACATAGTATTTGAGCAATTTATAGAAAGTCTAGATAGGTTCATTAAAAAAGCGTACAAAGAGAAAGAGGTAATTCCTGTCTTTCTGGGCGCTAATCCTTCACCTGAAATTATGAAAGAAGGTCTAATAACTAACAAACTCAGGTATAATAAATTGGCTGATTGGCAGAACAGTCTTCCTGATGTTGAAATAGAAAGGTACAACTTTAGAGCAGCGTATGTTGCAACAGCAATTCAGGGCTTTCATCTTCATCTACAAGGAAAAAATCCAAAGAATACAACCATCATGTTCAATCATATATTAAACATAATACCTTCTGCAATTGTCCTTGGAGCGAACAGCAGACTTTTTGCCGGTCGAGTATATTCATTGCATGAACCAAGAATTCACCTATACGATCAATCAGAACAGCAGAATTCAGGATTCCCTGCAATTCCCAGATACCTTGATGGAATAGGAGATTATATAGACTATACTACTTCACGGGAACCAAAGATAGCGAAAGATTATTTTGAACTCGAGAAAGAACGACATGATGATGCGCGAATCCGAATAGGACCAGATTCCTATCGTGTAGAAACAAGAATAATGTCTGTTCAGCCAACCTCAAAAAGCTTAATGGCAATGGCAGAATTCTTTATTGGCTATTTGAGCAGGGCCATTCATGAAGAAAGGGAACTACGACCACTTGCTACTTTAAGAGAGGAGAGAATGGCAGCAGTTCGTTCTGGTTACAATGCCAAAACTCATTTTAACATTGTAGATACTATAAAAGCTCAACTTGACTTTGCACGCAAGGGTTTGTCTGATTTAGGTGTCAATGCGGAATTCCTTAATATACTAGACAAGAGAATAGAAAATAGAAATACTCCAGGAGAATACGTAGCAAAATTGTGGAGTAAAAAGTTCAACGGGTCAGTCAACGAAACGATATATGAAATTATCTCTGACATTTGGCAGAAGACTAAAGATAACCAACCTATTACGTAGACAAGAAACTTATTTAATTAAATATCCGATCATAACATATCCGTACATTCTTAAATTTCTGTATGCGAGGTAAATATTGTTATGTCATTAACAATACTATAAATCTGGTCCCACCAAATTCTTATGACTGACCATGTTGGTTTATAATTTCTTTAACCCTTCCAACAACTCCGCTTTCTAGTAAGACCTTTATCCCATGGGGATGGACGGCGGAAGGCGTCAAGACATCTTTAACCACACCTTCAGTCAGCTTTCCTGTCTTCTGATTATGTTTTTCAACTATTCTTACAATGGTGCCGGGTTGTACATTTTCTTTCCTTTTGCCGTCTAGCACGATCTATATTTAGCTTGGAGATTATTATATTTTTGATTATGTTTTTTATTCAGGTTACTCGCTAGGATAACCCTCTTGATACAGGCAATAAGATCCATGAATTGAATCTCATAATGCACCTTCTACCATAGCTGTATTCAGGTTTTGACCAGAATCCAATCACATTTGGATCAAAATAGTTAATTGTTTTAACTAATGAAGTAATATTAGGGCAGAATATTCGAGTTATGGAGGAATGTAAAGATTTATGAGGTCAAAAAAGCCGTCGTACTTGGAAATTGTTAGAGGGTTTTTGATACTTATTAACAACAATTAAGATACAACATACGGATCAAATCCTGTAATATGATCTACGTAACTAGGTTACGGTAGTCTTTAATATAACATTATCAGAGGTAATCTCAATGCAAAGCACAACAAGGAGAAATTCGCCAACATTGATCTATCTATTCGCTGCTTTAGTTGTGGTGGGTGGAGCGATGACAACCACTTTATCTATAAGTGTAAATGCGGCGCCATATTCCGGTAAGTGGCAAGATCACAAAGGCTGGACATTTGGGCCTATAGCAAGTGTTCAGAACAACAAGGAAGGAAAACCGGCATGGGTTCTTTCCGGACATTGGGTTACGAACATAATCAACAGCACCAAAGACAGTTTCAATCAGACAAAGCCTGCAAAGTTTGATGCATGGATTGACATGGTAATGTTAAATGGGTCTGCTATGCACAAACATAAGATATCTAACTTCTCTCTAACTGATGCCACTACTGACACTTACAAAGGAACAGTCACAGTTACAATGAAAGACGGACCAGTTAAAGATGTGCCTGTAGAGATCAAAGTAATGAACAATCATGTGATAACCATATCTTTAGATGCAGCAAAGACTAACAACCACTTTGGTGATACACCAATCTATGGTACGATATTAACAAGACAGGATATCGGTAACATGATGGGTATGATGTCTCAAAAAGGAAACATGACCATGATGGGGAAAGGTAATTCCTCATCTTCTTGGTAGTAATTTCATAACTGGAAAAAATTAAGGAAGAACAAAATTCCATCTCCCTCTCCATTTTTTATTTTTGATTACCTAATTAATAGATACTCGGATCTTATTTAATCGCTAATATAACATATGAAGATGACAATCAAGGAGAACGCACTGGAAACTGATTAAAGCAGCATGTTAACGTCGTAAGGTTCGCTTCACTTGTCGAACAACTGTCAGAACATTTTTTAGATTATTTTAGTTATTAAAAAGACCGATCCAAAACATCGTTACTATTTTAGAAAAGGAGTTATTCTTATTTGCTGCCGCTTTAATCTTGGCCGTCTCACAGCTGTCACTCTGTATAATGAAGGACTATCGTTGTTTAACCTCAGCATCCCCAGGTGTATTGCTATGACAAGATTCCACTTATTAGGACCAACATCAAAATACCGACGGTCAATTAATAATAAATCATTAAAATAGTTTCATAATTGTTACTTTATGAAACACGATCTTATTGTCTTAATAAATGTATTTATAAATTCGGCATATAATAGATAAGTGAGATAAAGTTGAAAGCAAGATGAAGCGAGAGGTGATACGAGTTCTTAAGTCACTTGAAAGAATGGGTCAAAAAGAATTTGTACCTTCTATCGGTCCAGTTAAGGGTAAGATTTTAGCAAAGATTATCCGCAAATATGAAGCAGAAACAGCTTTGGAGATTGGAACTTTGTCTGGATATTCAGCTATTTTGATAGCTAGCCTCTTGCTCGATGGTGGCAGTAGAAAAAAAGCGGTTGTAACAACGATTGAAATAGACAAGAAAATAGCAAACATGGCAATGAAGAACGTACAGAAGGCAGGTTTTTCAGACAAAATAGAGATCATAATTGGCGACGCATTAGAAACTATTCCAAAGCTTGATCACAAATTTGATCTTCTATTTTTGGACGCAGCAAAAGACGAGTACCTCAGATATCTCAAGCTAGCCGAACAGAAGAATCTGCATAAAGGTTCTATAGTAGTAGCAGATAATGTGGGCGTATCTGAAAAGCAGATGTTAGATTATTTAGAATATGTAAGAAATTCTGGGTACTATAAGAGTGAGACTATTGAAACCGAATTAGAATTTACCCCAGGTGTTAAGGATGCGATTGAAATGAGCATTAAAAACGTATGAACAAGGTCTACACTAATACGAGTTAATGAATAATAATTTATTTTTTCATTAGATGACAATTTTGATTTCGATGATTATTACAAATACATCAATACTGCCTACTCAGGTAGCCGTAATCGGGAGTTCTTATTGTAGCTTAGTTTATTCATTTAGATTTAGAGCCGCAGTTTTTTGCATAATTTATATTAAATCATAAATTAATCCTTAATCAGTTGGCATCGAGAGTACTTAGACTGGTCATTATATCGCTTTTTGCTGCCGTTCTTGGCAGTAGTGCTATTGTTGTTTCAAATGCACAATTGGCCCAAGTCGGCAATAATGAGCCGTTAAATGGTGTGGTTCTGAAGGGAGTATATGTAAATATGAAACAGGACGATAATGGCTCACCTTCAGCGCCATCCAATTACATTGATAGTAGTCTTAAGATGATTTCTGAGGCCGGATTAAACCATGTCAGATTTTTATTCTATTGGGAAGCCTATGAGAAGAATCCTGAACTTTTCATGAAGGAAATAGAGTCGGTAGCCAAGGCTGCAGACAAGTGGGGAATAAAAGTCATTTACGACAATCATCAGTGGCATACATCTTCGTGGCTTGAGAGCAAGGGAACGGGTTTCCCGTGGTCTCTTCTCCAAGGTAATTCCAAATATGATAAGGGTGGCGGCGGTAACACTCCAGATACAACGGCAAAAGCATTCTGGAATGATTGGTGGAATAGGTCAGTAAAAGATAAGCAAGGAAAAGACGGATGGACACTAATGGCCGCTTTTCTCAATAAAATAGTTAACGTGGTGGATAATCATTCAAGTACCTTAGGTTACGAAATACTCAGTGAGCCGCATGTTGATAATGCCAATCAGTGGTCCAAAATAGGCGAGTTCAATACATTCATGATTGGAGAATTAAGAAATGCAACTCAGAAAACTATTGCATATAGTATGAACGTACCAGTTGACCTTAACAGCGCGATAAATATTACCCCAGAAAATTTAGCAAAGATGGGTCCTTCAATTAAGGAAAACGTTGTATTCAAAATTAGCGTATATGGAGTTCCCAACAGAGACGCATATCAGAAAGAAAGATTTGATACCTTTTTAAAAACAAGCAACTTGACTGGGATACCGCTATACGTCGGAGAATGGAATAACGTAGTAAGAACACAACAAGGAGGAGTATTCAAACTCAATCCTGGTTTAAGCGAACTGACCAAAGACAATGCTGGTAAGATACTTGATGCGTTTAAGAAGGCTGGCGTATGGGGGACTGCTTTTTGGAAATGGGATTATAATGATGCAGATACAGCGAGCTTTAACCTTGTTATGAGTAATAATGGGAAATTAGTACCGACCAAATACTTGGACATACTTAAAACTGCGGTAGCAACAATCTATGGAACCAATAATAATAATAGTACATCTGCTAGCTGACTATAAGACGAATAATTATCCAGTAAATTTTCTCATCATTTACTCAATTTTGGGACTACTTTATATGACAGATATTTGAATCAATTCAAACGCTGGTTACAATTAGAATTTAGGTTATCTAAACGCCAAGCTTTCTATTTTTTGTAGAAAGTTTAGTTCATTTTCCTTTGTCGTGTTTCAGACTTCCATAGGCCAGATCGATCCGCTCGGTGATTATTCTTAAATGCTGGCATTCTAACTCCGCGGTCTGTGTTATTCCTTTATCTGCTCAGAAAGAGGATATGGACACTGACTTCAACGTTTGCTCAATAAGATTTCATTGAACAATATAGATTTATCACTATAAGACAATATCATATACATTTCACCAAGTTTCGGAAATTCAATTAGTAAGTCTAAATGTAATGATAATGCGTTTTAATATCATGAGTTTAGTAAGGCTAAATGAATGATAATTAACAAAATAATAATCGCGGCAATATCTCCATTACCAGTAATAATTCTTCTCATTGCCCGCACATTTTATCCGACTGTCGTTGAGACGGTGAGAGCCGAAACAGGCACTGCGAATGATATATTCAAAGTAATCCTTACAATTATTGGAACTAATAAAGCTGATACAGGTGATGTAGTTGCTGTGGTTACGGTCAATGACCATTCACGCGTTAAATTCTTTAATGTTCTCAGTAATGTTGCGGCGGATGATTCGCTATCTGAGGGCGACACTAGTAATAGCTCTTCTGACTCAACTGATCAAGGTAGGCTAATTGAATATGTGGCAACATTTCCCAATGTAACTGTTAATACTGGAGATGGATACAAGGCATGTGCCCTACCTCTCAAGACTTTGAAAATAATTTGCATAGAAGGGAACAATTCTCCTGCAAAGCGACCTGAATTTGTAGACTTATCACTTGGTTCAACAGGATCAGATAAAAGCCAAAGCAGTTCTGATAGTTTTACAACCAATCAAAGTGCAATGATTTCTTCTTCAGATGAAACAAATAACAATTCTGATGATGAGAAACATAAAAAGAAAAACGACGACAAGCTAACCAATTCGGCTAACAGCGAGAACGACGGAACTGCACCTTTCATTCCTCAATGATTGAATTTGATTAGCATTCTACTACTAATGACCCCCAGAATAAAGTATTTCAATCACAATAGGCTTACACGCTTATTAGAAATTCGATAATAATTTCATTCCTCGTCAAATAGTAAACTAATTTAGGATTAACCCTCGGGTTGCTAAATGAAATTACGCTACATTATATAACACATTGCTGTATATTACCTTGAGTCATTTGGAACAAAATAGTTTTCCCATGAGGGAATGGCATGTTAAACATATGGAACAAACTCTTGTCAAATTTGTCACAGGTTTGTCAGAAGATGCATCACGGTGGCAAAAAAGACTGAACAAGAAATATGGTAGAATTGGTAGAGTGTCAAAAAGAATAGAATATGACATAAAACACGGTGTCACGAATAAGCAAGTCTGTTCATTTTTGCAATTAATAAGAACTGAGCCTTCTTTCTCGGAAGTTAGAACTCATGATGGTTCTATGGAAAGGTTGGATGAAATACAAGCATATTTCAAAGAAACATCAGAATACTGTGCATATGATGATGCATGGAAACGTTCTCTTACATAAGTCCATTAATATTTGGGAGGGTTCGGCACCAGTAGTTTGAAATTTTCACATGTAGGAATATGGAAATTTATTGGTAAGTAAACATCACTGCATCTATATACTCCAAAAGAATGGCTTCCTTAAAAGCCGGAGTGGGAAATTGTGAAAGAGAGAGTTGAATTTGCCGGGCGACTAACCTTCTGTTACAATTAGTGTACACCAGTACGACAATATGCTGATTTTGCGCTTTAACCTACTCCAAGTATGCACATAATCATAGCAGAATATTCGACTCTACTGTTCCAGGAATGAAGACAATTTCATGTCCCTTTGCCCTAAGTATTTTTGTGCACGCTTCAATACTTGTTTCTCTTCCTTTGATAATATGTCGCCAATCATTTCCTTAAATTGTAGAGCATTAACAACAGCTTTCCCACCATAGTGGTTGTTGAAATATCCTCTCAGAATTGCAGTTTCTAATTGTATTTTCTTGACTTTTTCAACCCACGGTTTCAACTCCTCTCTAGAGTAAAGATAATTGTATCTGTGATGGACATTTCTGCCATGCCATCTAATAAAAGAGTGGTTAGCTGTGACAATAACTTCCGATAGAAATTGCAACCTGTCTAGCGAGGGAGAATCTGTCATGACAGCGGCGATGTTATAATGCTTGAGCATATCCCAAGGTCCTTCAGTTTCCCACGAAGGGTGACGAAACTCTACAGCATAATCATAACCAGCAGGTAGTCTATCTAGAAATTCCTCCGTATTCTTAAAATCCTTAACTGTGAAGCTTGGAGAGAGCTGAATGAGTATGGCACCCAATTTGTTTACCAATTTTAAAGGAGATATTTTTTCCAGAAACTCCTCAAGGGCAGAAATGGCGCCTGCCATTACATTCAATCTTTTGACATGTGTTACTGTTTCCGGTACTTTTACCGAAAACTGAAAATTATCAGGCGTTGTTCGTGCCATCCCCACGAAAGTTGCTTTAGTCATCTGGGTGTAGAACTTTTCATAAAATGTGGAGTCCATTTCAGCAGTATTAAAGAACTGTGAATAATATGCTAGCCTCTTTGTTTCGGTGGATGGATAAAAAACTTTGGTCCATCCTCCTTTTTCAGGCTGGTCTGGATAACTCCAACCAGAACACCCTACAAGTACTTGACCCATGTCGTCCATACATGCGATATTACTCGCATTAAATATATCGTATTATCATGGGTTATTGGAGCTCCTCTACCGTCTCATTGTTTTAGCACGCGTTATCCCGTTAATTAAAAATTTATTGTAACGGGCCTTTATCTGTTCCATCATAGATGCCCATCTTCTCTAATATCCATAAGAAAGTTGAGGGCACTCGGGCAGAGATTGAAGCTGTATTTGAATGAAACTAATCTCGCTTCAAAGATAAGATGGTTTTTGGATCAAACAAAAGATTCTAGTCTCATCAGACTCATAAAATGGTTAGGCAGGAGATTCCTTAAACAAAAAAAGTTAAGCCATTTAGGTTTAACTACTAAGACGGTAGACAAATGTCAATCCGAAATGGGATTAGACAAAGCTAAAAATATAACTAATTATCTCCGATATTAAAAAGTGCAGTCTTTATCCAGTATAGTATCACATTCAACCTTCATCTTTCTAATTTCCTTCCTTGCTATTCTAGTTTCTGTTGTTGTATGTTCTGGCGATGTTTCTTCAGTTTATGCCAAGAAGCTTAAATCGTATGAGGGAATTAGTATAATTGAACCGGGCTTAACATTTCAGCCTTTAGTCTCTGGATTTGCATTTCCTACGGGAATGGCATTCGTGGATCCTGACAATATCCTAGTTATAGAAAAGAATACGGGAAGGGTAATCCAGATTAGAAATGGCACTGAAATGAAGGAGCCATTGCTTGATGTTAATGTTGCAAATATGAGTGAAAGAGGGCTGTTGGGTATATCTATTTCACACAATAATAACAATATCAGTGCTCCGCCTTACGTATTTTTATACTACACCGAGACTGAGGGTAAAGACGGTACTAAAATATTGGGTAATCGACTATACAGGTATGAGTTGGTTAATAACACATTAATTAATCCAAAATTACTTTTGGACCTTCCATATTTACCTGGACCTTCACACGACGGCGGCGTAGTGAAGATAGGTCCCGATAACAAGAGTGTATATCTGGTTATTGGTAACCTTAATTTTATGCAAAATGAGACATATATGACAAGAGCTCAAAACGTCAAGGACGGACCAGCACCTGATGGAAGAGGAGGCATACTAAGAGTTACCTTCGATGGCGATGTTGTAGGTGGAAAGGGAATACTGGGAGATTCTGAAATGACAAAACTTAACAAATACTACGCTTATGGGCTGAGAAATAGTTTTGGGATTGGTTTCGATCCGGTGACAGGTAATTTATGGGACACTGAAAATGGACAGAGCATGAATGATGAAATTAATCTTGTGAAACCAGGCTTTAACAGTGGTTGGAGAATTATTCAAGGTCCATCATTTCTCCAAAAAGACTTTGATAAGAAGGCTTTGGAGGATTTTGATGGAAAAGGAGTTTATAGGGATCCAGAATTTGACTGGCTTCAAACCATAGCTCCAACTTCAGTTCTGTTCTTTAATTCTGATAAGATGGGTAAAAAGTATGAAAATGACCTATTTGTAGCAAGTGTAAAGAATGGGACAATTTATCACTTTGATTTGAATGAGGCTAGAACACACTTGGACCTTGATGGTCCACTTGCGGACAAGGTAGCAGATAATTCGAATGAATTAAAAAGTATCATATTTGCAAAGGGATTAGGGATAATTACTGACTTAGAAATGGGACCAGATGGCCATCTGTATATATTAGCAGACTACCATAGGGATGGGACAATATTTAGAATAAATCAAATCGTTAATTCTACCAATGCCACTAAATGATCCAGCATTATACGAAGTAAATGAAAATGAATAAATCTCAAAAATTTGTGATTCTTGTATCATTCCTTATAATATCGATTCTATCATTCTTGTATTCTTGGCATTATGTCACTCCACTATTCGCTAGAGCAAAGACCTCCATAGAGGGGCCATCTATCAATGATACGCACTTGACATCTCAATTAATAACGAGTGGCCTTAAAGCGCCAACTGCCATGACATTCGTTGGTCAAGATGATATACTGGTTACAGAAAAGAATACAGGAAATGTTATGAGGATTGTGAATGGAGTAACTTCACAACAACCTTTACTTCATGTCGAGGTGGCAAAAAAAGATGAGAGAGGACTACTAGGAGTAGCTATTTCAAAAAACACCGAAACTGGAAAAAGATATGTCTTCTTATACTATACGGAAGCTCAGCGAAATGATCTGGGAGGCGTTAGCCCTGACCCTGGGGGCAATCGCGTTTACAGATATGAACTTGTAAAAGACAGGTTGACAAATCCTATACTTCTTATTGACTTGCCAGCATTGCCTGAATCGCGACACAACGGAGGTAAAATAACAATCGGACCAGATAATAGTCTCTATATTGCAATAGGTGATGTCGGGGGGTCATTCGTAGCAAAAGATAGCGAAACGAAAGCTCAAAATTATGTGAATGGTTCGGAACCTGACGGAAGAGCTGCTATCATTAGGATTACCCAAGATGGTAATCCTGTCGGTAATGGAATAATCGGTAGTGTTCCCATGTCAAATCTGTATTACGCATACGGCATAAAAAATAGCTTTGGATTTGACTTTGATCCTGTAACAGGAAAGATGTGGGATGCTGAAAATGGTCCTACTTTTGGGGATGAGATAAACCTCGTGGATCCAGGATTTAACAGTGGTTGGGCAAAGGTTCAAGGCGTTTGGTTTGTGCAATCGCAGGAAGGAGCAAAAACTGAGCCAGGAAAGGGTGAAAAAGTACCAGAAAATCCGCAGGGTCTTGTCGGTTTCGGAGGTAAGGGCAAATACAGTTCTCCAGAATTCACGTGGGATAAATCGGTGGCTCCAACTGCTCTCAAGTTTCTCACTTCAAGTAAACTCGGAGCTCAATACGCAAATGACATGTTTGTGGGAGATGCAAATTTTGGAAATATATATCACTTTGGCCTAAATCAAAATAGGGCAGGATTAAGTTTGGATGGTCCTCTCGTGGACAAGGTCGCTGATAAAGTTGAAGAACTTGGAAATATTATTTTTGGCAAAGGGTTTGGAGTAATAACTGATTTGCAAGTTGGACCTGATGGCTACTTGTATGTCCTTGTCTATGACAAAGACGACGGAAGAATATACAGAATATCGCCAGCATAAAGCACTGAATTTGGAATCTATCATATTAGTTAACGACGTCATTTCGTGAATTGGTTTTATTCATTCCGCTTTGTTTGTATAAACTCGATAGTGAGGTTGTAGAGAAAATGTACAATCAAAGAGCTTAATAGATTCCCAATAGAATCTGGAATTAACTCATCTAAATAATGTTATGTCGGTTGACCATTGGTAAATGCAATCAAATACAACACATTTGGGATTAAAGTAGCGCAGTTCGTGAGACTCCTTTTGTGATGAAATCGTTAATCGATTACTTATTCAAGAAATTATCGTTTCACAATCAGCATTTACCGAATCACCTTCTAATTCGATAAAATCGTGAACAACATCATTTCCTTTCCCACATGTGAAAATATCTTTTCCTAAACCACCTATTAGATCATCGTCACCATCACCACCGTAAAGGGAATCATTTCCATCGCCGCCAAATATGCAGTCATTTTCACTTCCACCGTACAATATGTCATCACCTATGTCACCGGTAATCTGATCATTGCCACCATTTCCCGAAATTTGGTCGTTCCCATTTCCTCCACGGATTTGATCGTTTCCACCATTAACAAAAACACCGCCTTGGATTCCATTTCTCCCTTTGGCACAGTATTCATTGCCTCCATCCCCACCGTTTGCATTTCCTCCATTTCCTCCACTTCCTCCATTTCCTCCATTTCCTCCATCCCCACCGTTTGCATTTCCTCCATCCCCACCGTTTGCATTTCCTCCATTTCCTCCACTTCCTCCATCCCCACCGTTCGCATTCCCTCCATTTGCACCATCAGCTCCATTTGCACCATCAGCTCCATTTGCACCATCAGCTCCATTTGCACCATCAGCTCCATTTGCACCATCAGCTCCATTTGCACTCTGAGGCCCGTCAACTGCTTTCACGTCTCCAGAATCCCCCATAATTTGATCATCACCATCTTCCCCATAAACCTGATCATTTCCTTGACCCGCTGTGATGTTGTCATTTCCTCGACCGCCTTGGATTTGATCATTCCCATCGAATGCTACTATCTGATCGTTTCCATCTCCACCGTATATCTGATTATTACCATTACCAGTATCGATATTATCAGCACTGCCCATACTTGAAATCCTATCATTTCCATCAAGACCTGATATTTCGTCATTACTATCGGTGCCCTCCAGATCGTCATTTCCGTTAGTTCCAGTTATCAATTCAGCCAGACTAACGACGGGATACAAAATCGGACTCAGTAGAAGCAAAGTTGCAACTAAAATTGTACAGGTTGCGGTGATAGTGATCTTATCCATGTTATTATTAGACGCTTTATTATCATAAATCTATTAAAGATTATGCATCATGGAACTAGATGTCGGTTGAATCGGAATAGGTTTTTTATTCCTAAAAAGTCTCTTCCTATCGAGAGTGAGGTGTTTTAGGCTTGGCCTATTGATAGTCATGCCCCATTTCGTATAAAAAATCCGATTCTTCGTGATGTCTGTATTATACTCCTGTGAAGTTTTAAATTCCTTTACCTTTTCGTTGCAACCGACGTCGAATCGAGACAAATTTTTATCATATTTGTTCATAATATCGATCATCTAGTAAGTGTCCTGTGTCCTACGACATGCTTGAGTCATGTGACGAAGCAGTTCAAGCCCATCAACATGTCTTTTTTCTTTGACTACCTCAGAGTACATCTTCAAAACTGAATTATATGTCCAAATGGTTATAATTATAATGTAATACTATGGGATTAAAACCGTTGTGATTTGAATATACTTCGTGCTATTAATTACGGTTGTAAAAGTATCATAAATACAGGTATGGTATGCAAACGAAAATTGTGAATTCTATCAAGAAGAGTTCCTGAATAAAGTAAAGAAGGTATTGCAATATACTGGAAAGGTAAAGAAATGGAATTTGTTATTTTTTTTAGGTTTTTTTTGACTGTATTTGGGCAAGTATTAATTTGTACTTTTGATTCCTTGGTTTTGTCCTAAGTCTGCACCCACAACATGGGCAGAAAAAACCTTCCCATCTAATAAAGATATTACACACCTGGCATCGCTTTAGGCCAGCAGCATATCTTCGGCGTCCAATTGGTTTTATTGCTTTATGTCTGCGACATATCTCCTTGCAGGTCATTACAAACTATATTCCTTCAATAGTTCTTTTAGCAAATTTTTTGTCAGTTTTTCTTCATCCATCGGGTTTCGTTTACACTCATTTCCTGCTAGGGTCTCCAGTATCTGGAGATTGTCCAATAGTCTTAACACAGGTATCACAATATCTTTCTATGACTGTTGCCTCGCCCACATCAAAACAGGCGATCTGTGTTGCAATATTGGCACAAGTGGCACAGAATTTTCTTTTTTTATTTTTGGGATCATTTGTGAATGGCTCTACATACCTTAAAGTTTTTACCCCTTTCATGTCATATTACCTACTAACGCTAGATTAGAATGACTTATGGCAGTTAAGGGAAAGTTAGATACTAGCATCATATTATGCAATCATAAGTGGTATAAAGGACTTCTGAGTAACATAGGCTCGATTAGCCGGCCATCTTTGACATGAGATAATCTATCAGGATTTCCTATTATGGAGAAGATACGATTGACTCACAGTCTGATGATGATGCAGTATCCCCATCTACTGGATTAATATACACTGTATCAAATCCTGACCCACATAATATTGTGTCAGTAGCATAATCCCTGAACGATACAGAACCAAGAGCAAAAGATGCTAATAGCGTATCATTGCCTTTTCCACCGTCGATGTTATCTGCTCCAGAACCCCCCTGTACGACGTCATTCCCATCATTACCTTCAAGAGTATCTTTCCCAATGTCCCCTCCTACGAAATCATCACCTTGGTCTCCATGTACGACGTCGTTACCACCACTACCGTACAAGTTGTCTTTTCCATCCTTTCCAAGTATTTTATCATCACCCATTGTACCATAAATTGTATTAGGAATATTTGTTCCTCTTATATCAGATGCCAGTATAAAGGTTGGATTAAACGTAAATAACAGGACAATTGAGAATAGTGGAAGATAGAAATCTGATCTCATTCCCATACCTGCCCAACTGCCCGTCATCCTACTAATTTTCATAGTTCAACTGTAAAATTTTGGATTTAAGGGCTGCTTACAAATATTATCTCGAATAGTTATTGTTCATAGATTTGGTCTAGCCATGGAATTCAGTAGCTTGATGATTAAGGGATTCTAAACAAGTCTAACTCCATTCAGTACAGCCAGTTTCTATTGCAATGAATTTGACTGTTAATAATGTCCTGTTAAGAACAAATCTTAGCACAAAAGCACTAATTAATTAGAAAAATATTCATTTACTAGTTCGAATTACAACGACTTTTTCGGAACTCGACTCTGCTCCCCAGGTCTCACCCCTTCGCACTAGAATTATACGCACTCGAGCGTAGGGGCATATTTACAGAGGATACAAACATTATCTCCAACAATAAACATACTTGGGATATTATCAAGGATAACCAACAACTTGCGTTCCAGTCCAAAGTCAGGTATTTAGTGAAACTTGTTTGAATTAGACAAGTCACTCAAGACATTAATTAGTTCCACGAAAAATTAGAATGTTCTTAGTGATCTAAAGTGTAGTCATATTTATTCTCACAAAATTGCTGAATTTGCATATGAAAGTTGATCTAGAATCAGGATCTCATCCATATAATAAGGATGAGATAATCATACTTCCAATGATACAACGAGATAGAGATGAGATAATTGCTTCAATACTTAATACAACCGGATCTGGCGGGGCAAGAAAAACGAAGATCATGTACAGTTCTTATCTTTCCTACTCACAGGTAGTTCAATATCTCAAGAACCTTATAGAAAAGGGTTTTGTGGTATATAACACTAAAAATAAGACATTTAGCACAACACCAAAAGGGTTTGCATTTCTAAAACTACATGAAAAAATAGATGAAATGCTCAGCACCTCAGAAATGGCTATTTATGAGGCATGATCAATGACGTCAAAATTTAAATAATAATAAAAAACAGTTCTAAAAACTAGATCTAGTATCTGTTTTTTTATTGTATTATTGATAACTTATCGCTAGCTACCTTTTTGAGATTTATAGTTCATGCTAAAATACCTACTGAGGCAGGAGATAAAATAATCTAGGATCCTAAATTTATACGAACTCGAAGAGTACACTAATAACATTAAATCTGAAGCCGGTTTTTGTTCGAAGCGATGGAAAGAGTTGCTGCGCTAATGCTCAATATCGATAGGGCTGGTATAATCCGCGCTATTGCTGAACCTTTTAAGAGAATGAATGCCAATATAGAGAGCCACCCGGTAATTTTCGTTTGATGATTTAGAGAGCGTTCAACGTCTAGACGCACAATAAGTACCGATTCTTTTTTCAGTAAAACAGAGATGCCATAATGACTGGTACATTCATCCATCTAGTTGTATTTTCTAAACCAGATCATGTTAACGATAAATATTGAGTCTGCATAAATTAATCATGGACATTCAATGGAATGACAGACGTACAAGACAATTTGTTACAAATGTAGGGCTTATCACATCAGATGGACCATATGGTGCTGATGTCATGGCAGCTGAATGGACTCACCACATGTCTTATTCACCGTGCCTTATTGCTGTGAACATACGCGGTCATGATGCGACCGCGCACAATATTGAAGAATCAAAGGAATTCGGGGTGAATTTAGCAGGTGAGGATCAAAATATTTTATGTAGTATCTCTGGAAGGTTTACCGGCACTAAGGTCGACAAGGTACAAATCCTCAATGAGTTTGGTGTCAAATTCTACCCAGGTAGAAAAATTGCTTGTCTAATGATTGAGAATTGTGCCATGAACGCTGAATGTAAACTTGTCAAACGGGAAGAACTCGGGGATCACATTATGTTTGTTGGCGAGGTGGTTGAAATTTCAGCAGATGAGAACATAAAACCTCTAATCTATCACAATGGGAAATATTGGAAAATGAGTGACACCGTAGAGAGACCTCCCTCAGACATTTTAGAAAAAATAAATGAATTAGGAGAAAGATACAAAAAATAGAATATTTAGACAGGCTTCTATGTCCTTTCTACCTTCACCACACAGCCGATGGCTAACAGATGGCCATCTTATTTAAGCCCAAATCTAATGTTGCCGACCCGTTACAGCTGTGCTTACGCGCCCAACCATCCATCGGTGATCGACCTTTTCTAGAGTAAGGCCGATCCCGAAAATCTAAACCTGATGACCCTTTGAAAGTGTTTAACATTCATAAATTCTTATCAAGATTTGTTGAAAAACCCAACGTGAACTCCAAAATAACATCACAAATCGTGTTGATTCCGAACCTTTCGTTAGAATGAGCATCGCTGAAAATGGCAAGAGCAATCAAAGCTAATACCACGTAATTGGATAAATGTGCAATAAATCCTCAGACTTAAACTTCCTAAATGTCTACATCTTATTGGTGACGACAGATAGTTGCGTAGGACTAACAGAGTTGAGGCGCCGGGAGTGGGACTCGAACCCTTATCCATCAAATGTGGGTTCGTATACATTTTTACATCTATGGGTGAAAAGGTTCAGGTTGTGAAATATTTCCTAAAGATACTTGGTTAGCCTTACCTATAGGTAGCCATACTAGCTATTGGCTCTCCTGGTCTTGTTTCTCTTTGTTTCTTTATCTTTTTGACTGCTTCTTCGAAATATTGTGAGGATACGACGGCGTCAGAAGAATGTTTCGCT
>JBBRRH010000018.1:0-45609 GCA_038201105.1 Nitrososphaera sp.
AGTTTATCTGCCGCATGGTTGTCATGCATCCATGGTCTAGTGCTTTTCTTTCCCTTCCTATCTATAACTTCTACTTGCTCATCTTCAAAGCACTTGTCTTCTTTGGGCCAGTGTGGCATAAAGTGTGTAAATGTCATCTATCTATCTATCTCTGTCTCATAATGCATTAAGGAAACTAAAATAACTTTCTAAAGGAAACTATCACTAGTAATCGTATTATATCAATTAATCTTAAATACTAAAGCGATTCTTTTTGTTAAACAGAGTATTCTCGAAAATACTATACTCGAAAAGGTCAACTAAGTCATCTAATGACTGTAATCCAGGCAATTCTAAATCTCCTTTCTGCTTTCTCTTCTTCTTTTCATTCATATCTAATCCTCTATTGCTTTGGGATTGGGTGTTCTGTTGAGAGGCTCGTTGTTTTGTCTTATTATCTCCCTATTCCTTTCGTCAATGATCCTGAACCTTTTAGTTTCTTGATCTTTCTTAATCTCTTTTTCTCTCTTTTCCTTTACGTTAAAACTCAAATATGGTTCAGCATGCCGCGTTCGATAGTCGGCCTCTGTTTTAATGGTGTTCTCCAATACATACCGGGTAACGTCATAATATCCTGACAGAAATACTTGCATGTTTAGGATTTCTCCCAATATATCCACTCTCTTAATATCGCCCGTACGATAATTTTCCCACATTAACTTCTCGATTAACTCACATTTGTCTACACGTTCTAGATGCTGGTCTGGAAAGTACCTAGCGATATGCTGCATACGTTCCATTCTCATTCCTTCAATCTTCTTCTTTTGTCTAAAGTACTTCGCTCTGGACATTTCAAATCCTGCGTCCTTGACGTATTGTAGGGCCTGTACGATATGTAACCGCATCGTAATGGTTTCAACTATGGCCCTTTGAGTCTCAGTCAGAATGCTCAACATGATACTAAAAGTCGCACTCCTTTATACATAGGTCACAATATCTTTCAATGACTTTAGCGCCATCCATATCAAAGATTGCTATTTGTGTTGGTATTAGTCCACAAATAACACATGGTTTACCATGTCGTAAACGTTTCTTATTCTCAGGAACATATTCCTTTTGATAATCTTCGACTGAAAGATAGGATTGAATTGGCGTAATGGTTGGCCTCGTCTTCCATGTTCTGCTCTGAGTAATTTCATTATCGTAAGTATAATGACTCATTTCATTTCTTGGTCTCCAGGTATCTCCGATGAATTGCTTCTTTGTATTCGTGGATTGACTTGAACCATTTATCGATTTGCGATTCTGTAAACTTCAATCGAATCTAAGGAAATAATGAACAACAGTCAGCTTTAAGCATTGTCAGAATTTTCCCAAAAATTACAGGGAACTAGAATATGTATAATTATATGCAAAATAATTTTTAGTAGTTCTTGGCAACAAAGTCAAAATGAGGCCCATTAACGCACTGTATCTTTCGCTCGTGTTGTTAAGTTTGATAACAATCACAACTCATTATGTGACAGGCCAGACATCAGAGCCTTTAAAATTCCTGAGTACGAGTTCCTTCATTGATGTCGCTGATTATTTTCACGTCGTAGGAGAAGTCCAAAATGACTCTCCAGGAGTTCTCAGGTTCGTGGAGATTATGATTCTAATAATAGAGTAGTGGCAACGTCTAGCACGTACACAAACCCTTCTGACCTTAATCCTGGAAGCAAGGCCCCTTTTGATCTTACAATACTTTCAGCAAGTGTGCCTGTCACGGAAATTTATAATTATAGTCTTACGGCAACCGCTCAGTGATGAACATCCGAAGAGACACATATCTCAGAATCAGATAGGGATATGGTAATAGACCATATCTACAATATCTTTATGTCAAAAAGATGAGTCAGTAAACTCCAACTAGCGTATATACCAGAGAGAAACTAAAATAAGTTTCCTATAGAAAGTGTAGAACTCGTTTTATCTATAAAGTAGCAATTATGCTTTTGATTAGCGTTCTTTCCTCAGTTGTAAACTTAGGCACGTTGTTATGTTTGCACTTTGTAAAGATAAACATTGTCACTTGACAATCTTAATAGCCGGTAAACAATAGATCTCATGTGGCTTTTGATCATGAACTGGATATAATTCGGATCAACCTAATACAGTATTTGACAGAGAAGGAATACTATTCCAAGGTTGTATTTACCTCTTAGGCGCCATTAGTTCTTGCACTCTGCAAAATTTAATGTCTATATCAGGAGACATTATGGAACAAATACCCCCGTAGTCTTATAACAAATTAGTTACTATTAATTAGCAATGATAAAAACGAAGTTAACAATTATTGCCATCGCTATTTTGGCTACAACGTTGATAGCAACTCCAACAGTATTTAGTAATTCGTTGATTAAAACTGCATTCGCAAAGACAACTCATAATTATTGTTGGCTTGGCTCTTTTATTGATGGAAGAGGAGGAACTGGTGCCTGTTACGAGACATTGAGTCAATGTCAAGAACAGCAAGCCTATTGGACTGGCTTAGGAGAAATTAGAATTACCAAGGACTGCTATAAATTTACAGATTCTGGAAATAAGAACAGAGATAATGCCCATCCCAAAATCAACTATTGCTTTGATTTATCACGGGATCAACTTCCCAATGAGACAAGATGTTTTGGCAACAAACAACAATGTGAAAGTCATAGGGAAGCCCTTGCAGTAGCCGACGGATGGAAAGTCCAAAGTCTCTGTTACAAGATTTAAGTTAGTCATAAAAAGAGACAAGGGAACTGAAGAAGTCGCTTAGGTAGTAGATAAGCCATGAATATACGATAGTTTCCTTTTCTGCTTCTTCTTTTTAATGCTCAAAGTGATTGTAACTTATCTAATACAGAGTTAATTAACAACAGATCATCAGTGAGCGTTTTCCATTTCTGAATTATTCGATGTTTTAATATCTACCCTATATAACAGCGGGAAACTAATATCAGTTTCTGAGGGAAACTATAGGTTTTAATATTTTAGTCTATTTGTTGATAATTATTGCAGAAGCAACAATCCGAGAGTCCTTACCTCAAAATAAAAAAAGATGAGGAAAAAGACCTAGCAGATTTTATTAGTCCTCAAGACCAACCTTTTATGAGTTCTAGGGAAATCAGGAAAATCATACTAGATATATTTGGAAGGATCGTCTGAACCGGCAGGCCATCTAAACTGCTTTTCAAATTGGAAACAGACTGTTGCAAACTTTAGCCAGGGTTGAATTATCGCATTGTCCAAGATTTCTTTAGTTACCTGATTCACCGGTAGCAGCGCAAACACTTTGATTTCTGAAAAAGAGTTATCATTTGGTAAGAAACTAATTTTGAACTTGTCGTTTATAATTTGCCGTAGTTTCTGAACTAAAGCATCACGTAATTTTGGATTGTCCATTACACTTTTCACCTTCAAATTCTTAAAATCGACAGGCCATCCCCACCCTGCGAGAATGCACTCATGGCCATCATGCAACTGTTTTAAATACGCGAGTTGAATAGGGGCAATTTGGGCTCCTAGTAATGTTCCTGGTTGCTTTCCCCACACTAAAAAACTAAAATGGAATCTGTTGTCTTGTACCTCTGTAAATCCTAATTTGATATTTTCATTCAACCACGTTATAATTTTTTCTTTAAGTTGCTCTTTAACTTCTTCAGTCATCTATTTGCTCGACTTTTACTCTAACTCTTTTACCTTCCCACTTCTTAGATAGCCTGATATGGGACGAGTTACCACATGGTAGAACAGTAACCTCAAACTCTTCTGTTAACACCTTCTTACTCACAAAACCTTAATATTGTAATTACAATATAAGTATATGGTATATACATTTATATATTTGTACTTACATTGTATTTACTATGAGTCAATCATATAAAAAGTTGCATGTATTGCAACAAAGAAATCGAACTGAGTGACAAAGCGTCCGGTAGATGGCTGCCATACAATATGGACGGGAGCGCGCATGAGTGTAAGAATCAGTCACAGAAGGAGACCAGTACAGGGACCAAGACTTTGAAGGAAGGACAGATAGGTACTCCACAGCAATTTGTTAGAGAAGTGATGGAAGGACTTAAACTCAAGGAGTTAGATGATAGGCTGAAGAGAGTTGAAGCACTACTCTTCAAAGGAGATAAGAAATGACCAAGTTATCTCCGGAGCAATTGAAAAAACGACACCAACAGAAGATGATGGATGAACTAAACACAGATTACGAACAGTACAAGAAGGATCATCCAGATTTTAAACGCGTTGTTGAAGAGGAAGAAGAAAAGCGTTTAGGGAATGACGGCTCAATATTTGGTCAGAAATTCGACTGGAAGTTTAACCACAATCACTATCAATACCGTGAACTCGATAAAGACAATTATGAAATCAAAGTACAATTCAGCATATCCAGGGACAGGCTTGAAATAATCGAAGAAATATGTGATTTGAAAGAACATGGAATAATTCCCTGGTATGTTTCAAAAGCATTGTTTAACCAGGTAGAAAATGACCTAAGACAGCCTGAAACCATAGCCGCAAGTTTTTGTGAGCATAAACTAAAACAATGGATCGGATATCAGGCCAGACATCAGCCGAGCATCAAGGACGAAATCGACAGGTGAGGGGCGGCTAAAACCTCTTAATTTTTATCCAGTTATTGAATTAGATATGCGGGATTAATCTCGGCGTCGTCTACTTTCGATTTCCTCTGGTGAAGGTATTGTGCCAAATATTTTTTCATACTCGATTATTTTTTCGCCCAGCCACAAATGTATAGATTTCATTTCCATAGGGTCAATCACTAATTCACATTCAACTGTTCTTTTTATCACCATTCTATTAGGATTTGGAGGCTCGCTCTCGATAGCCTTATCGATCACCTTTTCCTGTGAATAAACTGCGCCCTCGACACCACTTGGGGTTATCCCTCCAAAAATGCCCGCTACATGAATTTTTTTATATGTAGAAGAGTATTCCCCTCTAATCTCCGGTATAGACATGCTATAACAAAATCAGAGAATGGTAGTTAAAAAGTCTTGATGCTTTATAAGCAGAAATATATCTATATATCACACTTTATACATTGTCTATACATGGAAGCGACAGAAGCATGGTTACCTACTAATTCTAAATTTGATACGAACACAGTAATGAAACTTCCAGATGTGTCGTTGTTAAGTATCGCACTTTCAAATTCAATACTTGAGGCTATAAAATATTGGACTGCGACCAAAAGCGAAGGCGTATTCCAATTACGAAAGGAATTGCAATCAATAAGAGAAGAGCATCCGGATCTCTACGACGCTTTAGCAAAAGATAATCCCGATCTAATTAAGTAGACCAGTTTGTGACTCTTCCAGTCAGGAATTCTAGGACCTCAGATACTATAGTCGGGTCGCCGGCAAATTTGAGAGAAGTTTTTTCCAATATGTCATAGACTTCTACTTTACTCTGTCTAGTATTCAGTGGCAAATCGAATCCATTCCTTCTCAAAAATAAAATAGTTACACCTAGGGCAGTCTCTTTATTCCCCTCAAAAAATGGTTGATCGAAGGTAAGTCTTGCCAATAGGTTGGCGGATATTGTAACAATCCGGATTCTTCTTTCAAGGATCAGGTTAAAGTTACGTAGTCTCGCAAACAGCCTGTCTAAGATTGCCCGGTCCACCTCGAAATCTTCTCCTCGATCCTCGACTATCCTCCGATTGTGAAGAATTACGGCTTCTATTTCTTCGGCGGAAAAAGATTCCGACAAGCGACATCGTAATACAAAGTCAAGTATTAAATCTGTATATGTAAAACTCGATTCTCAAAAGTTAAGTGGTAGATTGGCATCATCATACTCCATACTGCGGACATGAGTGCTATGTTTTTTCGCACTATTTCATCATATGATGACTTAACAGCAGCAACACCACGTGCAGGTTCTACCATGTTGCCTTATTTCCTTGGAAGTTTTGCGTCCACCATGTCCACCTTAAAGCGAATTTTCGTTTTGGTACAAAACTTAACTTGGTAACAAATACGCTCAAAATTGTGCTCGTTTTGGCCATTTTTGAAAGTTCTAGCAAATTAAAAATAGCCTCCAGGTTGACCAAGGTGGACGCAACTAAACAAGATGCATTTGTTCCGTTTTCGGCTTGTATTCTATTGCCAGAGTGATCCCACTCCAACACCTTACCCTCTGTTCATCTATCTCTTTTCTTGTTTCCTGTATATCGAATTGATTCTTGAGTATCTTGCAAAAGTTATCATATTTTTGCATAGGGTGACTGTGTTTTTTTGAGTATGTGACATACGCTTCATAGAGATCTTCTTTTGCGATAAAGTCGTCAACCCGGGAGTCTTCTGCAATGGCTTCGTCTATGAATGATTTAATCGGATAAGCCGCTCTTTCATATTTGGCCCGTCGCTCTTCGATGGTTTTTTCGTTAACATACAATTCCTTGCTCTTCAAGATCTTCCTTAGCGCGGTCATCAAAACATTGAAGATCCCTGATATTTCGATGTCTGTTGTAAGTTTGGAAATAAGTTGCTTGTCTTCGGTTTTACCTTCAAATCTATTAGGGAATGAAATTATAGTCACTCTCCTGTTGTAAGCATCGGACGTGTCCTGTGACTCTGGCATTCTATTCGCGTTAAAGAATAGTTTGGAGTATAGGGTAGCGTCATATGCTTTTTCTCGCTTCCTTTGAATTCTTATGCGCTGGCGTGACCCTCCAGTTAATCTTTTCAATACTGCTGCTTCTTTGATAGTCTGACCAGCCAGTTCATTGTCTATGTTTAGATCCTTATGTTCTAAATCAGACAGAGCAAATCGATCACTTAACATTTCAGAAAGCGGAATATTGCTAACGTTGTCCGACCCATGAATTGCAGTTAATACGCTCGTGTATACCGTTTTGCCGTTGGCCCCTAGGCCATATAGCATGAAAATTCCTTCGATTATGTAATCACGGTATAAGGTATAGGCCATAGCATCGACAGCCGTCCGGATCTCTCTAGGATAAAGAACTTCGCTTAGGAACTTGCCCAGTAGTTTTGGCTTTGCACCTTTGATGTAGGTTATCGGTTTTTGATTAATAGAAAGATGAGTACGACTGTGTTTCATCAAGACATCTTTCTCTATATTGTAAAGTCCGTTTTTCAAATTAATGATATTGATATCTGCATCTAATTCTTCGTGCTTGTGGTATGTACGTCGCATGATATGGCCCCAGATCTGGCTCAGGTTGTTATTATTGAGTGCATAACCAAACATCTTTTCACTTTCCTTTGCAATCAGTATCTTCCCTCCAGGAACATACACACCGTCTTTATAATACCAGATCTCGTCTGTTTCTTCTACCGTTAAGAAGGTGTAATTTGTCATAAGGGCCTCACTGGCGGCCTCTACTGTGGAAACCGTCATCTTTGCCTCGCTGCTTTCGGTAACTCGCACGCCTTTTGTATTCAACCAATCCCGTTGTTCATCGGTAAGATCTTCGCCGGCTTCCTTGGGATCTTTTGGATCGTGTGTATAGTCCCTACAAGGAGCAAATTTGTCATCGTCGGTTTTAGCCACGATATCCCACCTCCACATATTTTCTAGGCTTCTTTCTGTCCTTGATAAATTGGCTAAGCATGTTTCTAACCTCTGATAACATTTTCTGAGTGCTTTTGTTCTCTTCCGAAAGTTTCTTTAAATATTCAATTTCTTCAGGAGTCATCTATCTCGAACGCTCCTTCACAGAAGTCCTGCCGTTACCTTGGTCCCAATAATGCCGCGACTGTTCGATACTGTAGATACTCCAAGGACGTGCTTTGTCCATAGACCATGTCCATCTTAGGAAAGAATCATAGTCGGATGGCGCGTTAGGTTTATTTGAAACTTTAACTAGAATATTCTCTGTAGCCATCTTGGTTGGTTCCTGGAATGGCTGCTGTTGTCTGTTGGTGGGCTGCTAACCCACCTTTTCTTAGTAAATCAATACAATGATCACAGCCACAATTATCGATAGCGCCTAATATTGCGAGGGCTTTTGTTACAACTTCAGTAGCAGTCATTTCTTTGTGTCCAACAATTTCGTAATGACGTCGTTGAAACTATCGCCAGTCCTGCCAAGTTCTTTGAGCGCAAGGTAGTTCTCCCGAGTTACAGCGATAGTGGTTAACTTGCTTGTATCCATGTTGTAATGGTTGTAAGTGCTATATAGAAGAGAAGTAATTGTGTACCCATCAGACATGCCAACCAGACCTAAATTACTTCCTAGGCCCTGCCCTCTATGCGGAAAAGAAACCGGTGGCTGCCAGATTATCTTATTTAATCCTGAACTGCGCGATGGAACTTTCCGTACTATACCATACATTCGCAGGGGATCGTGTGTAATCCTACGAATAAGCCACGGCTATTCTAAGACAGAGCGTACAAAGGGGAACAAGCGTAAAAAAATCTGGCATAGTTTCAGAATTTTGTGTGGTCATCGTTTTCCACTAATTATTGGATCGGGTGCAGACTCTAGGGAAATATTCTCTGATGAATTATTTAGCGAGCGAGGGTATACTAATTGTCAAAGTGTATCCCTTCCAATATCAGATGCGGATTTTGAATCTTATAGGACTAATGGCTGGCCAGGGCTAGAAAGGCGTGGAAAGAGATCTTTTAGGTAACGAGTTCTTTCTAACTTTCTCTATAGAGTTCATATTGAAATCATTGCGGAATACTGGGCTGGATGGTTTGATGGTTTCGCATGCCCTTTCTCTATAGGCGAAATAATTATCCAGGGCCTGCGTTGCCTCTACCGTCGTGAATACAAGGTACTCGTCCCGAGAGTTTTCATAAATAGTAACTTTATAGACATCTCCTCTTTTCTCCAGGTGGTGCATTTCCAAACTGCACAAACTTCCAACCCTGCAGCCGGTCGCAGCAAGAAAAAGGACTATGGCCCTAAACCTAAAATCTCCTGTATCGACTAACTGTTTGATCTCTTCATGAGTATATGCACGATCTTTATTCATCTTCTTGGGTTCGCCTAAAAATTTAGATATTTTCCGTTTGTTAAGTAGTACGTCATTCATGTCCAAGAAGTGGAAAATGGCGCACATAACTAGATTGATGTAACTACGTGATAACCCCTTGGCATTCATATTTGTAATGTACTTGATGATCATTTGCTCGATGTCCTTGGGGGCTAATGACAGTAATCCGTCTAAGGTAACGTTGTAATGTTCAATGAAGTTAATTAGTTTCTTGCGGTATTGTTCTTTTGTCTCTGGCGACTTTAGACTATTAATAAAATTCGTGTATGATGGTTGTTCCTGCAGTACGAGCGTGCTGTTACTCACGCTCATAGGAAGGAAAAGATTTCTATATTAGTCTATATATCTAGATGGAAAATGTTGTTTCATGTTTCAATTTCAGTCATCTATAGTGGAAGCTGAACAGGATCTAGTAACTCTTGAATCTTTAGTAAACACTTGGCTCTATTTTTGAATAAATCAGCCGCCGCCAGCATCAAATCCTCCCCCTGTCGATTCAACCTCAATTTTTTCTATTTCTTTATCTTCTTGTGTTTTTCGTTTCTTGGGCGGAACTTCACTGACCTGGTTATTTATATCTTCATCTACTTTTGACATGTCTTATTATATGATTCACAAGTTATTAGCGTTAGCGGTTAACAAGGGAGTATTGGAATATGATATCGTAGATAAAACCTCTTGTATAGATAGTTTGTTTTTTTTATAAAAAAAAGCCCGAATTAATTATCTGCACAAAGATTTAGAAATTCCTAAGAATATCCATTCTGTGGATACAGGCCCCTATGTTATTTCTGACTCTGGCTTAGGTTTAGATTTGTAGTAACATGCAAAGCTCCTTTTTTTCTGATAATTGTCATCGGGTTTATGTTTGTAATAGCAGTTATTCGTTTTTTAATTGCTGTTGCCAGTGGGTTTAGGATTTGCAGTTGCGTCGAGCTGCGGCATGTAATCCATAGTCCGATCATGATCGTATCTGGATTCATTTACATCTGCTGCAGTATTGGCAGTATCCTGCCTCACCACGAAGCAGTTCTTTTCCCTACTAAAATAAACTGGAAACTTGTCTTCATTTGGTGTGGGATGGTATGTGAATTCATTTACATCTGCTGAAGAACCGCGATTATCTCTACTCGTTATCTGGCAGTTCTGTTCTCTATTAAAATGGACGGAAAGCACTTTTCCATCTGGTGGTGGTGACGTATTTTGCTTGATTTTTTCCATGCTTTCAGTCAAGAGAGTGTCGTAGTCATAATCACGATCTCTCAGACTATCATCATCGGTCAGACCATTCGCATCATCGTCAATCTCTTGCCTCATTGGTGCCTCCAGGGCTTTTACCTCTTGCTCGATTTGCCAAATGGTTTCATCGTCTAAAATATCTAGATCAAAGTGTGTCTTCCCAATGCCCATTTCGAGTTGTAATTTCCGAATTATCCGTGAGTAATGTCTCTTTTTCTGTGTGTCGTCATTACTGTTTGCAATTTTGAATCCAAGCCAAGCTTTCCGTAGAGCTGCCCAAGACGCAGCTATAGTATATTTACAGGGTAACTTGAAAGACTTTCGTTCCGTATGATGCATAGCAGCTTCGTTACGAATGTGACGTGAGTATGCCTTAGTATTGGGCTGAGCATAGGGAGAATGTGATGCAACGGCCTTCAGCCTGCGACCAGGCCCATTTTTGTAGTAATTATCTGTACCTGAATCAGAATCATTCCTGTACTTGCAATTATTTGGTCTTCGGTAGTGCTTGTTTGAATCAACTGACAAAATTGCTCACTCAATCACGAATATTTTCGTTCTACTTCCACGTCATATTAATTTTTTACCTAATTTAAGTGTTCTCGAATTTTGATTTTATACTATTTACATGCGAGATTGCAAGCAATGAACAAGCGATATCGCATAGGACAAGATAGTCTCGATTCTATGAGATCAATGGAATATGCTCCCAATTACCCTTTGGACAATTTCGTTATGGTTAGCAAGAGAGACATCCATGGAATATCTGGATGCTTTTGTGAGAAATGCCTGTCCTTTGATTTCCAATACATCATGCATATTGGTGAGGACGGCACACCACGGGACAAACATTTGCACAACCTCAACATGATTAATGAGGCATATAATCTACAAAATAGATCAGCAGAAGAGCACGAACTCCGTCTGCAAGCGAATCAGTCACTCACCACGTTAGCAAATTCATTATTTACAGGTAAAGTAAGTCTAGTAGTTGAGCCAGTACTTGAGGCCGCATTAATCGCAAATTTTCATGGCCCTGTAATTAAATTGGATTACCTCACCTCTGATCACTGGGCTTGGTCACCGATCGTAAACAAAGTTGTTGGCATAGGTGAGACAAGCTTGAACAATTTCATTGTGGATATGGCAGGTAGTTATGTCTTAATTTCGGTCCAAAATGGAAGCTATTCAGGACATCATCTGATCTACATATCGTAAGCGAGAGGTTCAATCATGGACTAGAGGAAAAAGACGATAAATCAATCAGCCCTATCTATCATATTGTAATGATATTGACATCAAGGATGTATTGGTTTAATCGAATCATTCGCCGTTGAAAGGTTTTTTTGGGTTTCGTAATTGTGGAGAATAATACAAATTTCAAAAGATTAAATCGACAAATGCTAACAATGTGCAGAATAATTATTTGGGCTTGGCGCCCCGCGAATAAGTGGCAAATTTCGATGTGCTATTTTTTTCTATAGAGTCCAACTGTAATTAGGAAAAGCAATTTACAACCTTTGGAAATTAAGACATAGACGTCGGTACATTAGATAGTTGGCTGAATTGCATGCTATAGATGTGTAATCTATTGTACGCTCTCAAAGTTGAAATGCCACACATAGTTCTCACAGGCCAGGAAAAGGATTATTTAGTAATTTTGCCTCAATCATATAAACATGTTAAAAACGTCGCTTAGTTATCATGGCGGAACTGTGATAATTAAAGGACTGGGACATATTCCGTTTGCTACGGTTGATCCAAGAACGAACTTGTTAAGGGCGCCAGCTCTGCATTATTCAAATATTATATGTTATTTGGAGGAAAGCGGTATAGACTATAATGATTCTGTAATGGACCTGATCCCTTCTCCACTTTTTGTAACGACCGATGTATCTTTAAGAGAGTATCAGAAGAAGGCTTTGGAAAAATGGGTCAAAGCAGGGATGAAAGGTTGTGTCGTGCTCCCAACTGGATCTGGCAAGACAATAATTGGTATTAAAGCAATTGAAAGAGTAAACTCTGCTACACTCATTGTTGTACCAACCCTTGACCTAATGGGGCAGTGGACGGAAATTCTCTCAAAACACTTTCCAAACGCAAAAATCGGAAATCTGGGTGGGGGGACTGACGATATTCAGGCAATTACTGTGGCTACTTATGATTCTGCTTATTTAAGAGCTGCAAGCATTGGAGACAAATTTTCGCTCATAGTGTTTGATGAGGTACATCATCTAGCAGCACCGGGATATAGATCGATAGCAGAGCAAATGGCTGCCCCATATAGATTAGGTTTGACGGCCACCATCGAAAGAGAAGATAACTTACATAAAGATTTTCCAAAATTAGTTGGTGGAGTTGTTTTTCAAGCAAATCCATCGGAACTTGCAAAGAACAAGCACTTGGCTCCTTATGAAATAGAAAGAAGACAGGTGAAAATGACGTCGCAAGAGAAGCAAGAATATGATAGAAATTATGGTTCTTATCAAGTGTATCTAAATAAATCTGGAATTAGGATGAATCACACAGGAGCATTTCAACGACTAATAATGATGTCAGCAAAAAGTAAAGCTGCAAGACAAGCGCTTTTAGCCCGAAATAGGGCATTGGAACTTGCATTAAATAGCAAATCAAAAATGGAGGAATTGAGGAAAATACTCATAGAATATAGGGGTTTAAAGACTATAATATTTACTCAACACAATAGCTTGGTGCATGAAATATCCAATCGCTTCTTCATACCATTGATAACTCATAAGACAAGTAAAGAAGAAAGGCAAAATACTTTAATGGGGTTCAAAGAAGGACGATACTCCGCAATAGTAACATCAAAGGTTTTAGACGAAGGTGTAGACGTTCCAGACGCCGAACTTGGTATAATAGTAAGTGGAACCGGAAGTGGTAGGGAATTTATCCAGCGGCTCGGTAGACTTCTGAGACCAAAAAGAGATATCGCCAAGAAGGCTAGATTGATTGAACTAATCTCGTCAGATACACATGAGACAATTACCAGTGCGAGAAGGAAGAAGGCACTGACCAGGATTAACGAAAAAGGTAAGAGCAGCAGCTCATGACATTACTAATTTGTCGGATTTACTATTGTATAAGTTTAAGGAGGTCATACTCACTACAACTAATATCGTCATCGTCATATAAATAATAAATACCGTCATCGAGTCTGATAGTTAAGTAATGCTGCCAAGCCTACTACTTAGAGTAAGAACCAGAAAAGGAACGATATTTCCACTTTTTTGCACAGGGGAGAAGGGAGACATACAACTAGCAGAAGAACTCATTAGACAATTCGATCAATCAATTCAACACCAAGAGAAGAAAAAGTCACTTGAAAAAAGAATAGCTACAGTTGAAGGTCAATATGATGATTATAAACTTGTGAGAGGGCTATCTACATTACTCGACAGAAGATGTCAGTATAGAATTTTCGATAATGGCAGTGCTGGTGATCTGGCCGATCCAGTTTCTGTCAGAAGGGCATTGTTTGAAGAATCATCGAGAATAGCTCTCGCCTTGACTGAGCTCGATCGTGACAAGGTAATAGATATAGTAGCATCAAAGATGAATCTTTCTACATCTTACATTAGACAGGTTATGTGGTCTGATCTTGAAGAAAATATGGTATTGGAACAGTTCAGCGCACTTGGCCCTAATGAGCTCCTGGGATGGTACAATCTTTCGCTGATGCAGACACTGCTTTTTAACTGTACAAAGTTGGAATTTTGTGTACATGAGGGTGTACACTGGAAGCGTGTCTTAAGAAACGTAAAACGCCTCGGATTGATGTACAACTTACAGCACAATAAGGTACGAAACGAACAACACAGGAATGATAGTAGTAACAATAATAATTTTGATGTGGTTTCCCCAGTTACCCATGACGATACAGAGGAAACAGATCTTGTGTGCACTGTTGATGGCCCAAACAGCTTATTCAAGTTAACTGACAGATATGGGACATCAATTGCCAAACTCCTTCCATCGATAGTTTCATCCGGGAAGTGGTCGTTGAATTCATGGATTGTCAGAAAGACGATGTCTGGAAAGAAAATATATGAATTCAATATCAGCTCACAAGAAGTTCCTTGGCTAACAGATCCTTATAATAGTAATAAAATATTTACTTCGTATTTTGATAGCTCTGTTGAAGAAAAGTTTGCTAATAGGTTTGAACAAGTAGCCAATGGATGGAGACTCATCAGGGAACCTGATCCTCTAATTGTAAGTGGGGGAAGGGCATTTATTCCGGACTTTATGATTCAAAAGTACGATAGGAGAATATACCTTGAGATCGTAGGATTTTGGACTAAAGAATACCTCCAAAAAAAGATACAAAAACTGATCGACATAGATTCTAATCAAAATATTGATCTTTTCATTGCAGTAAACGAAGCTCTCGCGTGCTCAAAAATTATGCCTCATTCGACTAACTCGCCAGAGAAAATAATTGTTTACAAGAATGACTTAATTCCAATTAAGGTGCTATTGAATTACTTAAAGAGAATTGATCAAGAGCAAGCTGAGAGATATGCGAATAACCCTAACCTGAAAATAAAATTTGATGGTAAGCAGAATATCGTTTCAATCGACGAAATTGCATCAAAGTACAACATTCCAGTTGAATCTGCCGTCGCAATTGTATCGAGGGACAATAACAAAGATTATCTGAAAGCGGGGCCATATTTTGTATCAAAATTCAAAATCCATGAACTAGTCACACTTTTAGGAGGAACTACAAAATTTATTGAGGCGTGTTCAATCTTCGCTGGAAATTCTATACCTGAACCTTGCTATGCAGATCTTATTTCAAAGATGGGTTATGATGTGATATGGCAAAGCATGGATTCTAATGACGCCAGAATTGTCAAGAGTAAATTATGATCATGGACAGACTCTAATGTAACCGTTGAAAAGAAATTGAGAAGGATCTCGCCGTCAAATAGCAGGTATAAAACTAAAATCCATCTTTACTAATGTCTTTTACCAGAACCAGAAGATAGCCGACAATATTATTTGTCATAAATATGGCCTTTCTTTTTTCTTCTATATACTTGGGTGCTATCAACTGTTGGATGTACCAATTAACTGCAGTGTTCCTAAAAGTTACTAGTTCCGTCTGAATGAATTAGTTTTGTTCTATGATGAATAGGATGATTTTTCGTACTCTCTCATGCATAAAGATGTGGCGTTTTTGTTTAGTAAAGTGCTGTAAAAGCTCAGTAGGAAAGTAGAATTGATCCAACCCTCATCTTGAAGTAAGTAGTTAAACTCGACGATTCTAAACGGTAGGTGTTACTGAATGTTACTGTTCAGATCTATATATATTTTAAGCAGAAAATAATATCTTGATTATTTTGCACGAATCAAGTACACAATCGATCTTAAGATCAACAGACGTTCCTCGATATTCATGCATTCCCAATTCATGTCATCCCAAAAGATGTGATATCCGAAAAGAGTAACTGAACAGTACAGATATTAAAACTAATGTATATCAGTTCTCGCAGTAAATGATTTACATTTAGACGCTTGTATCACATAGTTTATTTACCTGATTGTATTAATTGACGGAAATGAAGTTGTATAAATTATGTTATGTCTCGTCACTATTGATGGCCTCATTGTTGGTATTGGGATTTCTCCAATCATCTAGTGCGCAGAAATCCTCGACTACTAACGATAGCTCAGCCAGCGATATTACGGTTTTTTCAGACACTACTAATCAAACAAATGAAATAGTCAATGGTAATCCCACTTCAATACCTAGTGCTCAATCCGTCTATGAGACTGGCACAATGTCATTACCTACTTCAGTAAAGAGTATCATTATTTTTATCCCAGATGAAGCACATCACGTACCAGAGGACCAAAAGACGATTAGTCCCCAGAACCCTAATTATCTTCCCAGTACCTTACAAATTCCAGACGGAACTGAGGTAGCCTTCGTTCATGGAGATCCGCAACATGTCCATGTCGGAATAGTCAAAGATAATGGAGGAAATCTGGTATGGACGACTACTCCAGTTAAGCATCCAGGCGGCTCTGATACAAAGTCACTAAAATCAGATGGGTCACCTTATGCTGTGTCAGATAAGCAGTATACAATTATGCAAGGCAAAATTGTGGTCAACCCTGAAAAATCAACTGGCACTCTTACGGTGGGCGGATTTTTCTGTCCAACAAAAGAACTGGATAATTGCAAATCAGAATTTACTAATGCTGGATTTCAGATCCTTTCTGAACACAATTTCGTGACAAAGTCTGTTCAAAAAGACATCAGCGGAGACAACACCTTATTGATCTATTCTACTCCAATTCCGCTAAAAGACGCAATTGATAAGCTAAAACCAATCATTGATTCCCTACCCTACAAGTAGTACAAGATTAATAATGGTAACTCTAGAAGATATGAAGTGAGTAATTGATAAGTGATGTCTGGCCTAATTTTCGTGTAATTAATAATGTCCGTTTGACCTACAGTAAATTGAGGGTTAATGACTGTTTACCAGTATCACATTTCGAGTATTTACTTAACTTTTAGGTCATTCATAAGCTGGTAAAAGGTATTCTTTCTTGCAATAATCACACAGGAGGAGCTTAGGACCACATTCATGCGTTGGGTGGCATCCATTATGTTTTTAGAAGATACAATTTTTTGGAGAACTTCCAACTTGTCTTTAGGGATATTGAGTTCTTTTACCGTTGCATTGTCCCGCATGCGTAGCATCTCTATCTCTCTATCCTTTATACTCTCAAATGAAATTATTTAAGTACTCTCACGTTCTTAATAACTTTGTAAAAGGTTAGGATAAAAAGATGGATAACTGGAATGAACAACTATTTGATATGATAGGAAGGATGCGTCAGCATAGCGGTAGTAGGGCGGCTGCAGTTGCAGTAGTAACAAGTCAAATGATGGTTAGCGATAATCCTGACAGAATCAAGAGTAAAGCTGCATCCGTTAATCAATCAGTAAACAAGGTAAAAATAATTGCTGACTTTCTGAACAATAAACTCTACTGACTGACTGATGTCAAAGTACAAGAAACCAAAGAAAAAGCAACTACCGTATATTCATGGATTTAGTTAGGACTTATCGGCAAATCTGGATAAATCACTAACCCAGCATTTATTACAGATTCTTTCATCGGTTTCTTCTTTATTGCCATATTTGTCTACAATCACGTTGAAAAACATGGCTCTTCCATCAAGTTTCCCAAATCTATCTAACTTTGGCGGTGAAGTAAAAGGTGTACCGCATACAAAGCAATTATAGAAACATGAGTCTAGCAACCAGTCAGTGGGGCTATCTATTTTGTTCAATCTTATTTACTTGTAGAGTCCCATCCTCTTCAGTTCTTCGTCTGGGTAGCGTATTCTTTGTGCAGGTCCACCCTCTTGAATTGCTATCTCTACGAACCTTTTCCACTCTGGTACTATAAACTGTTCATAAGTAAAGTCTCCGCATCTGAAACTCTCAAGTCCCAGGCCATTGATGAACCCGTACCATTTTATCGCGTCTTTATCAGTGGTGTTAATGCATTCAGGTCCGAAAGGATGTTCATTCTTTAGTATATCGTCGACTGCCTTCTTACTAAAGGGGATTGTATAAACTACCTTGGGTAATCCCATAACATACTGAGATCTCTGTACTCCTGTCTTTGGATCAAATTCACCTAACTGTAGTTTCTTTGTTTGTTCTTTATGCCTACCAACGACATGTTCTATTGGTCCTAGTTCATTCCCGTTCCATTGTTTGGCTGTCCACTCAGTTTCATAATACAAGTATTGTTTGCTTTCATTCTTCTCACTTGTGTAGTCTATGGCTCTAATTCTGAACATTCTTGGGATACGGACCTTGACCTTTCCTTTTCCTGGATCTACTGCAGAAAGAAACCTCTGTTCCCACTTATCTGGCCTATGGTCTATGTCCGGTGCTTCAAATCCTTCCTTGATGTATGAATCATACGCTGCTGTTGAATAACTAAATTTTAGTTCTCTCTTGGACCTTTCTCCTTCTGGTCCTGGTATTATTGACGATACTTCTCCACTCATTTGACCTTAATAGAAGATGGAAACTAATAAACAATATGAGGATTAATTAATTATTTAATTAAATACTAAGAATGATACTTTGTGATATGCTTACTCCGTATCTCCTGAGTTCGAAACCACTTGTTACAGTCCTTAGAGACTTTGCATTGTATCCAGGGCTCAATGTCAAAGGGTTTAGGGAATCTTCCTAGTATATCGATATCAACAATATCCTTTGGTTTCTGTTCTTGTTCTGGTTCTTGAATTTTACTTAATGTAAACTTTGGATTTTCTTCTTGTTCTATATCATTCTTATCTGCATCTGTCGTTTTTTTACGATTCTCTTGATCTCTTTCCTTTTGTTTTTCTTTGACCTGTTCCGGTTCAGGTAAAGTCTCAATTGAGACAATTGGTTTTGGTTTTGGATCTACTGTCCATACCTCTGGTTCCTTCTCCGCTTTTGTTTCCTCTTCTCCTTCCCTTTCTTCCTCTCCTCCTATCTGTACTGCCCACTTCTTTTCGTTTTCACTGTTGTCTACTGTACTGACTATGTTAGAAGCAGGTAATTGTTTCCATAGACTAAAGATGTCCATCTCTATGCTATGAAGTTCAGATATTGCTCGTATCTTTACTTCATCCTTCTTTGTATTAGAGATGATCTCATGTAAGGTCTTTTGCCTAATGCCAATGAAATCATATAATCTATCTTTACAATGGCGTGATATTACTGGCGAGGATCAATATGTGGAAAATGCACCATTATACAAGGATAAATCAACTAAATGAAGGCAATAAATAACAAGTGGATGTCTGTCACCGTTCTATCCACAATGCTCATCATTGGAGGATTTTCAATTTACCGTAACGGTGCCATCGCATTAACTCCATCTGACCTGGATACATTCAAGCAACAAAATATTGAGAAATATCAAGAATTAGGAGAGAAGGGATTCATAAAAGACTGTACTAGTGGCATTATGGATATGCCAAGATCTATCTGCCAAAAGATAGCTGATAGTGTCAGGGATCAAATGATATCACAACAAGAAAATCAGACTTCGAATTTTACTTCAACTAGTCTAAACCCTGAAACACACTTTGCTTTTATCAAGGGATTGAGTATAAACTATCCTAGCGACTGGCATGTTCTTGATAATGGGATTGTGAAAGGTACAAGAGAATTCAGCATCCAGATATTCAATGATTCCAAATATTCAATCTTAGATACACCCAATTTTGCCGATATAATGAGATGTCTATAAGGACGATAACGGTGTAAAAATGAGTGGCAATTTAGGCCAGATAAATATAGATCAGGAAGCCGCGAATACATTTTCATATACTCAAGGTAACAAAGAGACTATGGTCGCTGCTCTGATACATAATAGCATTCCTTTTCTGTTTAAGTACGAAACTCTCAAGCAAAATTTTGATAAAGATACTTATACTATGCTCGAATTCCTCGGGTCTGTTAAATTTCTGGATAAATAGTTAATTTGTTCCATTGAACGTCGCGCAATGGAGAAGCTGTCTGAAATTCCTCCTGTTAATTGTATTTTGTCGATATGATGATTGATATGATGATTATTACATCAGTAACTTTAAATTGGTAACTTGAAAAGTAATAGTGCCCGCCTACCGGGATCAGCTAATATAATATAAGCTCATATGATTTCCCTTCCTATCTTATCCAACCCTAATCAATACTAAACTTGAGTTGAAGGGAAGAGTTGAGAGGGGGGTGCATTATATAGTATTTTTATTTTAAATTCAATTTTATTTTTTCTGTCAGACTGTATTTTATCCTCATAGCTTGCTAACTACTGGTTAACAATTCAATAAAAAAATAAAATAAGAATGATTTTATGCTAACCCGCATAACACTGTAGTTCATAAATGTAATTTCATGTTTCTACGGTACTGTTAAATTCTCTAGCTTAACTTGACTTTCATCATAACATGGACAACATTGTTAGCAGTCTCGATAAAAGTGAAGCACATAAAAATAAAAGAGAATACGGTATGAATTTTAAGATCCCCTTAACTTTCACTTTTGCTATGGTTATATTATTACTTTTAGCTACATCACCTATCACTTCCTTTCATCAACTCATCAGGCCTGCGGAGGCAAAAAGCCTAACAAGTGTTAGCGTTATCCCATCAAATAATATCGCAAATACCAGAACAACCTATGATATTATGTTCACTACTACAACCAGTGCGAAGATAAAGACAATCGAGATGAGTTTTCCCAGTGATTTTGATGTTCGCTTTACTTTTGGTCCCAATCCTAAGTTGATTGAGAAAAGTGGTATTGGTTCTGGTTCATTGTCCAACGGGGGACCATCAGATTCAAGTACAAAATTAGTCTACACAGTAGATAATCCTGTAAGTGTTTCTGCGGGGACAAAAATTAGACTGGAGATTGGCAGAATTGACAATGGGATGACAAGGGATGTTGCCGCTAAGGTTAGTATAACAACAAAGAATACAGGGGGTAGTACGATAGATGGACCAACATCTTCTTCTTTTGTTATCAAACAAATAGAAGGTCTTGACATCGATCCAAATCTCATGGTAAGGAAAACTTTGCTCGATAATACCGCAGGAAACGCACGGGGATGGGATCCCAATGGTGTTACCACTGATTTTACAATAACAGATCATGACGTTCAAACAGATGAAGAGGCTCAGGATGAAACGTTCGTAACTCTAATGCTTCGAGATTCCCACTCTTCTAATGCCATTTGTATGGTTAATCATACAGACTTTGAACATTTTTTAATGAACTGCACTGCGGCACCGCCTAATGATGCTGAACTTCATTACGAAATACATAAACTTCCAGCAAATCGGATCACTTCAACTTCAACGTCGTTCCAAAATGGCAAAACAATTTCTGAAGCAAGTCCGTTTTCACCGAGTATGCCATAAATCTTATCTATATGGTTAGGATAATGTATGGTCATAGCCATACGATAAGAAAGAGAGGAGGGTTCTTCCTCCACTTCCCTATGTCGTTTTGTCGCGTACTCAACAATTACTGAAACTATTATTTATTTTCTTGTTTTTGATGGTTTGAGTGAAGCAGCTTTGTAGCCGATACAGAATGTCATGATATGGTGGACTATTTCTGAAATGATTCGTTCGTAATTGATTTTTCCAGACTTCACTTCGACTTGCTCTATTATCATATTGGCTACAAAATTCTTCAAAACATTGAAGGCAAGCGGATTACTTTTGATATCGACATCTATTGTAGACAAACCTAACAAATCCACTTGCTTCTTAGTCTTATTGTCTGGTATTTGTTTCACTACAGTTCTAATTCTTTTCAATTCAACTTCAACTATGTTTTTTGCCCTCTGTTCGAATTCTTCGACATCCATGTTTTCGCTTTTTTAGTTTGACATTATATTAACTTTTTCTGGATCCTTCTGTTTAGGAATACGGGATAGGAAGTTCGCTATTGATTCTCCATTAGCAGGTCTAAGATAATGGAGATTCAAACTCAAAAAGACACCTCCATTTCTTTTTTCGAATAAATTCCCCAATTTCTTTGTAAATCACTTACCCAAATCGTTCTCATTTCATCGGCATGGTAAGCTTCTACCTTTTCAGAAATAGGATGATGTTGAGATGCTGGAATTGGAGAAACTATTTTAACTTCTTTGTACAAATATTGTTCACAACTCCGAAAAAGTCATCTAATACGGTCTGTCCTTCAGCTGTCTTGCTATCTACGGCAGGCAGCTGTTTCCTTTCTTCAAATTTTATGTCTACGAAATCATCAATTTTCAGCTGACGAATATCCCTGTGGCATTTACAATTGCATGTAGCTTCGATGTTCAGTCCTTCATAAATATGTCCGCAGCTACCATGTTCTTCATCTTCACATTCTCTGCTCTGAAAGTAACAGCAAATTCTATTTTGTTTTTCCAAATTTACTTCATGGCTCCTTTTTGTTCAAAGGAATATGCCTTTTCCAGAAGTCTCAAAACATATCTGGACTTTGACATATCTTTTTCATGACATTCTCTGTCGATTTTTTGAATCCATTCGACAGGTAATGTCACACTTAAGTGATGATGCTTGACTTCCGTCATTAAGATGAGTAATTGCATTCCTATCATTTATTACTCAGAAACTTGCAACATTCATGTTATAGAATGAGCATTCAATATGATAAGAAAGGCGCAACTTATTTAGAGGAGTATACCGGACTTAAAATTAAACTATACAGGAAAACGCACTAAACAAAAAATATATCATCGTATTAAGGATCATAATTTTCTTGAAACCAATCGTTATCCTCAAGGGGGGATAAAAGTTCAGGATATAGCGAGAGAACTTTATATCAATAAGTCTACAGTAATCAGATATTGTGAACAATTAGAATCTGAAGGAATTATAAAAAAGAAAAACAAACAGAGTGAATATCATCTTACTCCTAAAGGGTATGACGATAGAATTCTATGGGCGATGATTTACGAACGAAGATCAAAGCTTTGGGAAGTTAACATACCGCTCGAAATGCCGTTGATAAGTAAAAGGAAGGGAAAAATAATTATGAAAAGAATCACACAAAATTATTTTTGGGATTTTAATAAAATATCTCGATTAGCAGAAACGCGTGAATTTGGATATGATGATCCTACAATTGAATTTTTAAAATTTGCTAATGAAATAGGTGCGAAAATCATTTATGTATTTTTGGAGGCAATAAAACCAGATAATAAAATCAATGTAAGCGGAAAGAGACGAGATGAATTAATAAAAGATTGGCTAATAGGTGAAATAGATCCGATAGCAATTTTTTACAAATTTTGTAAATTATCTGCTATTAAAGAGGGACAACCTTTCTACGGAACCATAACATATGACGAAAAAGCTAGGGACACACAAATTAGACGCATCAAACAGAACGTTAATTTCTCAGAAGAAGAAAAGGTAAAAGCAATTCGATTCTACAATGAAAAGTTTGAACACTATTCAAAATATCGAAAATACACTCCAGAGATATCCAGATATGAATTAGATACAAATACTTCAAAGAAATTATTTAAAACTTATACGGAGGCATTTCCTGCTGTCTTTCATAAAATATCAAAATGCGCTGAGCAATCACATGAACAGTATAGAGAAGCAAGGAATCACGCTACTTAGGTTCATTTATTTTTTAGTAGGTTCAAGCACTCCTCTGCTAACCAATGTTTGGAGTAATGAATTCATAGTTTCTTCTAAGTTAGCTATTTTATCAGTCTGCTGTTCTTTCTGTTCTGCTACCTCCATCTACCTCAAGATCATTCTACATTTGGAGCAGAACCTGGACTGCTGTCTATTCCCTTCCCCGCAATTAGGACATTGTAGTGGAGATATTTTATCAAGTTCTTGAGCAGATGGTTTAAGTCCATAGGCTTCCAGGATAGACTCTGAACTCTCATTCCCAAAGTAGTGTAAATACCTCTCTGGCATATTACTTCTAGAGCTCCAACCAGCATGAGATCTCAATATATGCTCCTTTAATATCTTGGATTTTTCTGTTAAAGCTGAATGTCTGCGAATATATGGATTCCATGGTTTTGCTAATAAAGCTCTTATAGCATCCTTATCCTCTTGGCCGACGTTAGGATCTTTTAATAGTCTTGGAAAATATTCTTCCTTGTATTTTTTGTAAATAATATTCAAACTGCTAGAGTTTAACTTACTAAACTTCTTAGAACGTATAAGATAAGAATTAGGATCTGCTACGTGATTATCTAAATAATCTTTAATGTAAGGTAAAGAATTAATCAGCGGAATTTGTCTCGATCCTGTCTTAGCATTGACTAAGACTTCAGCATATTGTTTATTTCCCATCATTTTAAACAAAATTTCTTTCACCTTTATCCTCAAGATTTCTGATGGTCTACAGCTAGTATCTCGACTTATCATATGATAACACCTATCACGCTTGGATGGACAAAATTTCAAGAATAACAAGTCATCATCTTGAGTCCATAGATCAGATGGCTTGTAAATGGACACTTCCTTTCTCTTGAGCTTTTTTATCCCTTCCATACAGTAAGGATTGTTAAACCATTTGAAGAATCGTTTAAGGATTGCAACATACAGATTATAGCTCCCTATCCACTTATGCATAGGATCAGCTGCTTCTGGCTTTCTGAGTGAGTCTAGGAATTTTATAATATCTGTTTGAGTTGCTGTACTTACATCAATTTTAGTTAGAACGGATCGAGTCAGTCTTTCATATTCCTTAGAAGGGTTGATCTCCCTCCTCATCACAGTCAAGTATTCTTCTACGACTTCTGAAGAATCACGTAGTACTTGCATAAAATAAGTCAATGAGAGTGACTAATAAACACATATTGTAATCGTGATTAACCTACAGTAACCATATATAAGAAATTTAATGGTTAAATAAAAATAGAAATCATTGTATAACGGACAAAGGTCCTTTATATGACGTTCGATAACATAATATGATAATAATTCTTTGAAAATTCAGCATTTACGATATGAAGATCTAGTAATATCAGGCGAGGAGACATGGAAGTAAAAACATTACAATATGTGGAAGGCTTCACAAATGAATCAGACAAGAAGATAAAATTCTGCGTATATTGTGGTAATGTCGCGACGCATACAGCCTGCTTTAGCGTGGAACATGCCACTGTTATAGAAAGATATTGTGATATCTGTGTTAAGAATATTAGATCCTCATGATGGCTGTAAGTAACTACTCTTCATTCTTGGTTGTTTCTGGTACACTACTCTATATCTTCATAGAATGACACCCATTAGTGGGGGAATAAGAAATTAATGTTTTCTTTAGTTTAACAATAGGGTAATGATGCCCATTCATAGAAGGTATTAAATAAACAACGAACACCTTTTGATCATTTATTCCGTAACCAAAAACCATTACAATTTACAACGTCATAAAGCATTATTATCTCGCCAATTCATTAACTCCCGGCGGCGGTTTTTAATTTCTGGCGATACTAATTCGAAGGACCTAGGTTGTTCTCGAATTCATAGTCATCTATTAGTGTCTCGACGTTGTCATTCACTTAAGTCACATTTGCTATCTCTTTTCGAGGAATATTATTAAAAGGCGCCTTTCACAATATGATCAAATCTTGAAGCGAAAATGGCGAGCACTTATCTTACAATGTGACGGGATGGGCAGCTGGAGAATTGATGCATAAAGTAAATGAGTTAATATTCTATGCAGTCGGCGGAGTAATGACGTTTACTGGTATAATTTTGATCCAAGAATTCATTTATGAACTGTTAACACACCATGAATCTCCGTTAATTACGTGGTACCCAATAATTGCACTTACACTGATTATTCTAGGCGCTGGATTATGTTATGCAGGATATAGAAAGATTTAGGAGTAAACCAGGGCATTAACTAATTTGCTGGATCTATGATGAATGATCGATCTAATACAAAGATAAGTGAGTATGAGTATGAGTATGTTCCGCTATGCTTCTTTTTATTCCTCAAACTCCACCTCCTAATCTTTTTTTAATCAGACTAGATAATGTTAGTTTCTCTCTTAATGCAAGTACTCGTGCAATACAGAATAAGACAAACGAGGGAATTTCTAAGTTGTTGAAGCAAATACAACAACTCCCCATTCTATTAATAAGTACACCAGAGTCATTAATATAGACGTGCTCTTATTTTTTTTTACCGGGCTTTATGAAAAATAAAGTTTCAATTGCGCATGCGGACTCTAGTCAGACCTACGCGAAGAAAATAAAGCAAGGATAGTTATACTGGGAGCGTATGTACAATGTATGACAAAAATAATAAAACCAGACCTCTCACCAGGCGAATTTAAATGTAGAACATGTAATACAATGTGGTCAAATTATATGAAGAACAGTATTCTATGTACAGATATAACCGAGAGACATGGATTACATGACTTTGATTTTGCCAAACCCATAATTTGATAATTTGATTATCATCAATATTTTCTCATTCTGTGAACTAGAGGCTCAACTTTTTTCACTCAATCCAATTTAAGTAAGTGGTACAGATGAAGTCGTCTATGAAAGATATAATGGAAGATATTTGGGTTCCTACTCCAACAGAAGCAAAATTGACCTTTTCACGATGTGATATGTGTGAGAAACCATACGAGGCATACGAGAGTGAAATAGAAAATCCCACGAGTGCGATTTCTGAAGAAGAATTAGTGGAACAAGTGCCATTACTCTTGTTATGCGATCCATGTCGTGAGGAACTTGATGTATCCCATTTGGTCAAAAGACCTTAAGCGTTATGATTCTGGTTCTCGATGTACAGAACAGCGTTCTTAGGAATTGCAGACTGGTGAGTTGTTATCTAATGACTGGTAGTCGGTGTTTTATTTCCTAGAGCACCCGATGATTTCTGAGCATTCTAAAGCAGAGAGGAAACATCATCAGATTGAGCAGAAACATTTGAAAGCGGTGTGGTTAAAATTAGTAGCGCCTTAGCATTTTCATTCTACTCAAACATGAAACATTAACTAGAATTGTTTAGACCCCAATGCGAATGGTTACTATAAACTAATAAAAAAATTTTACTTATCATGATATATATTCCCGTTCCCTTTGATTTGTCCAATTGTTTTTAGATTATCCCGCAGTCGGTGCTTAATCGAAGGTATTGAAAATAAAACAGAGCTGTTATTGGAGGAAGTACTTGCCCTGGCAAAAAGAATGTGGCGCTAAAGAAAGAGTCTGAACGTGTTTGATTATCATAGGCTACGGACATAAGGTAGAATTTGGTTGCATCCTCCGATTTGCAAACTTTTTCAATCCCACAACTTGCAAAACTTAATTAAACGAACAATTTCTTCTTACTCGCGTTAGAAAATGAGTTTGATTGTTAGAACATCGTTGCTGATTTGTTTATTCGTGTGCACAGTCATTGCTTCTCAGACGATCCTTACATCGCAAGTTGCTAATGCGGAAACAGGACCTATTCAATCGATTGGAAATAACACTAACCCTGATTCTCGGCTTGAACAGTCCGCTACGAATGTTACTTCATCCGATCTACTGCCATATGTAAACCGAATGCATGGAATATTGATGTCCATCCCTTCAAACTGGACCTTATCTACTAGTGGACTGCCAGACTATACTCAAATAGCAGGTTTTTATTCACCTCTTCAAAATCTTTCTGACTCAATACCTGCTCGCCTTTCAATTTCTGTGATGAACTATCAACAAAACGTATCGCTCAAAGATTTCACTAACCTAACACTTACCTCATTAAACAGGACAGGCCAATTTAAGGTGATAAGTTCAGATCCTGTTACTCTTGCTGGAAGACCTGGTTACCAAATAATTTTATCAACGTTACCAAATTTGGGAAATCCACTTAATTTCGGATTAATGCAATCATGGACGGCAGTAGGCACGAAGATTTATCAATTTTCATATAGCACTGAAAGCTCAAAATTTGCGACCTATCTGCCGACTGTTGAGCTAATGCTAAAATCCCTGAGGATACACGATACGAGATAATTCTTCTCTTTCTATTCCAGTATTCTCCTTGAGTCTCTTGGAAGAATGGGTGAAAGATCAAATATCTACAGTGAACAATCCATATCTATAAACCAAGTCGAGATGACCTCACTATTCATTTACCCCGCTTCAGCAATTATAACAACTCCAGGATTGTTTGAATCAGCAAACGCACTTAAGGCGTGTGGAAGTGGAAACACGACCCATAGTCCTAGTAGTGATAATAAAAAAGCGCCTCCTGCGATCACAGGTGTCAATGTTTACGTAGCATGGTGGACTAACAAGACCGGAAATGATGAAGTGATGTTCAGAGCTTCCACGGACATAGGCAAGACGTTTGGCGACGTAATTAATTTGAGTAATTCTACAGATTCAAATTCTACAAGAGTAGAGATAGATTCAGATGCAGATAGCGTAGTCGTTACATGGTGGGAAACAAATCAGACTGATGATACCCCGGTTATGAGAGTAAGTAACGACAACGGTAAGACATTTGGACCACTGTTGAAACTTGCTACTGGCGGAACTTTAAGCGGCTAGTAATACCCGCCAATAAACGGTAGTTTTCCTTCCCCCTTCTTTTTTTACTTCAAACAATAGTTAGTGCAAATAAAATCATGAAGTATATTTACTTTGGTAAGTATTGGAGATATTGACACAGTCTTATTTCTTCCATTGATAATAGTGTTAAACAGGAATGTAGAATCGAATCGTGTTATGAACAGAGAGCATATACCTAAGTCTGCTAGATCTAATGACAATTAAGAACACGACCAATCTATTTTTCTGAAATGAATCGGATAGAAGCATTAGCATAAACTGCTGAGTGATTGTGTAGGTGGCCGATTATTACGTGTCTATTGATCACATGTACTTCATGAGGGTAAGTTGTTGACCAGGCCCCACCCTATGAATTATATTCCTCACATGGCTTCCTTTGATTTGTCTGCTTCTGATGTATACTGGAAAGTCAAAGATCATTCCTCTTTCCGACACCTTTTGTTTTAAATCCTGTAGTACTCTAGTTGAATAACAATCGTTGGCATTAATATTGTATCCCGGCTTCAATGGTTTCGTAAATTGATAAATTCTTTCGTATTCATCAACGCCATGTTCTATATCAAGTGACATTAAAATTGTAATCATTCTTTGCCATATGTCATCTCTTAATCTTAAAACGGCACCAAATACATACTTCACACCTGATTCTTTGCAGCTATCAAGGATTAATGCTAACTCTTCTTTTGAGTCAGTAATTAGAGGCAAAATAGGATCTACATTTACTCCACAACATACGCCAGCGTCTACAAATCTCTTTATCGTTGTAAACATAGAAGATGCGGGTGGAGTTACAGGCTCGATGAGACGTCTAACTCTTTCGTTACACGTCGTAATCGACCAAACTAAAAAGCACTTATCTTTATATTTTTTGTGTAGTTCCAAGTCCCTTAATATTATACTTGATTTTGTGAATACGTAATACGGAACGCCGTATCTTTGTAATACTTCTATACATTTTCGTGTTAGATTATACTTTATCTCTGCTGGTTGGTAGGGATCGGTAGCAGACGATACCATTACTGGTTCTATAGCTTCAGATTTCCAAGACCTTAGCTGAATTTCTAATACTTCAGCTGCATTACTTTTGGCATAAATTTTATCAAAGAATTCTGGAGACCATTCATAAGTTGCGTAACAATATCCACACCTGTGTTGAAAACCTTGGTATGGATTAATGGTCAGACCTTTATGTCCTTTAACTACGAACGGATGAATTATAGATTTTGACTTCTTCGTCCCAATGTCTGGTACTGCCTTATGGTACCACTTTTCCATACAAATGTCCATAAATTAGAGATAGGAGGTCTAATTATAAAGTGAAACCCCTTAGTAGGAGGGGGAGAGAAGCATCAGAATTTGAAAAGTACCTCATCTCAAAAGCTCAACTGCTCTCCTAGATTTTCGTAGTATTCAAAGACCATATGTTTTCAATTTAAGATTGAACGTCAAGCGAATCAATTAAAAGAACCGTTACGAATCTAGCAACATATCCGAAGGTGTACATTGTGGGCACTAATCGATACAAGAATTATTTTGCTTAATCTTAATTAATTTAGTCAATGCACAGTGAATGGTAAATGAGGGAAGGATCGTAACATATGAGAATCTCCATGACCTCTTAAATGTTGAAGCATACAGGATATCTCAATTTCATTTTTAGGAATTTGGATGAGTTGATCTAAAGCCGCGATTGACTAAATTTTCGTTTTCCTGTATTGTCCATGTAAGATAATTTGCGCTAACTTAAATGTGTCCTTAGAAAAGAAAGTGTCTTCTGCCAAGCATCTTGTGTTTCTTTCGGAGCATAGTTGGCACCAGAAGGGTTAGCAAAAGCATGTCCTACTCCGGGGTAAATATGTATCTCATTTGTAATTCCGTCTTCTTCCAAAGCGGCTTTGAACTGGTTAACTTTCTCAACAGGAATGCCTCGATCTTGGTCACCAAATATTCCAAGTACAGGCCACTTTATCTTAGACAAGTTTCCTTTGTCTGTGACCAAAGGCGTTCCATAATACAAGATAGTGGCAGCCAATGGATGATCCTGGCTGTTTAGTGCCAACTGCAATGATTGTCCTCCACCAAAACACCAACCTATCGATGCAACTTTGGATGAATCAACGTTCGGTAAAGAACTAACATATTTTACAGCTGTTTGCAGGTTACTGATTGCATGTTCTGGATTATTCCTGACGGACTGGACCATTCTTCTTGTATCGTTAGGATCTACCGAAACTTCACCTTTGAACAAATCTACTGCGAGTACAACATATCCTTGCCGAGCCAACAGATTGGCCATATTCTTGATATGATCATTTAATCCCTTATTTTCGTGAATCATAATGACTGCGGGAAGTTTAGAGGATTGGTTCCCCTGTCCCACGGGAAATACAAGATATCCATCTGCATCTTCAAAGTAATGTATAGTACTGTTTTGCAATTCGATATCAGTGCCGTTACCAAAAGAATTACTCAATGCCGTCACATTTTTAATAGGATTATTGGCTCCCACTGATTGTGCATGTACTAAATTCATGTAGTTGGGAAATAACAACATAGAACCGAGAATCAGAATGATACTCCACGATATCCCTTTTCTATTCATTAATCTTTTCAGTACCGCTGCCGACTATTTATTTACTAGGTAACTAAGTTACACATTACTATGTAATTTCGGATCAATTCATCCGCAGCCCATTTGGATGCATCAATACAGATCAGCCATCAATATTGGCCTCTGCGTTCCAAATAGACGAGAGGATACTTGTTGTGGTCGCTAATTATTCAAGTCTACTTTGTAAAGGGGATCATTGAATAACCGTAACTATCAGGCAAGGGTACATTGCCTACCATCCTGTATTTTATTCGGTTACGCAGATAGTAATACTCCGACAAATCTGCTATACATCTGAAACAAAAATCAGTTGCTAGTCCTGTATTTCGCATATCCTGGATGATTCCTTCGTGAGAATTGATTATTGTTAACGTACCCCACAGCTCTTGCTTTGTATGACTGTCGTCGATATTCATCATAAGCAACCGCCACAAGAATTTCGCACGGGATAGGAATTTATCAATGTCTGCGACGACAAATTCTTCAGTGCAAGCAGGACAGTATAGTCGAATTCTGGTTTTCTCATAACGGGATCGCGAGGAGTCGTCTAAGGAGGTCATATGAAAATCTTGCCTTGCGGATTTTTTCGTTTGAACTCATCGGTATCTAATTTTAATGGTATCTTGCTGTGATCTTTTGCAATTGTAAGTTTGATAGTTTGCGAAATTACACATGCACAATTCGACAAAAATAAAAAAAAGATACGATACCATAGCAAAAGACTTCCTTGCGTTCTGATAATTTAATCATCTTGAAAAAATAATTGATAGTGTGTTAACGCATATTGATTCGCGATTTGGATTCAACTAACTGTCACTCATTTCTTATTTTACCGTTTGATTGTTAATCTTCCATGCTCCATCTTGAGGGTGCCACATCCCGCCCCTGATATGCTCATTCCAATTTCCTCCTAGTCCTCCCCCGTGCATTAAATTAAGTGACTTCAAGGGAAAGCCTTCACTCGTATGTAACACTTGTCCATTCCCAGGATCTACTATTACTCTGTATCCAGTCTTATTTCCATTGTCTGCTACGAAAAACGTATACACTAAATATCCTTGTGCTATTCCCATATGACCTCCTAGTACGGTACCGTTGGTAATCTGATTTTGTGCTGTCTCAGATGCCTGTGAGAAACTTACTTTTTGGTTTTGGTTGATGAAATTGTTTATGGCTTCTCGAACATTCACGGATCCTGTTATGTTTGCCATCCGATGGTATTTCATAGGGAATTGTGCTGTCGCCATCGGAAGTACCACAACGATGACCGAGGTTAGCAAACCGGCTGCCAAGATATATGTTGCAAAATTTTTTCTGCTCATATTCAAATTTACGTATGATACGTAACAAAGTTACCCCATCGTTTACTTTAGGTAATGAAATCAATTCATGCGAAATATCCCTTGGGATGTTTGTGCTCTGGCTTGGGAAAAGCACTGGACACAAAAGTCATGTCAGAAGGCCATATGTATAATTTGAATTCGTGTGAGAAAGTATTATTGATCAATTTGTTTTTTAGGTCGAATTCCATATTGTCCTATGTGGTACTCCAAGATGATGAGGAAAACATGAATGGCAATAATATTCAAGAAGTTATAGGGGAGGTAGAGGAAACGGCAGAAGAAGAAAGCACATCTGGACCTGAAAATATGAATGAAAATGAAGAGGTGGACAATATAGAAGTTGAATTCAGTACTGATGCTACTGCCCTGGAAGGGAATCTAGCAGTTCGCCGAAACGAGGTTCTGAAAAAGCCTATCAAAAAGGAGAAATATCACCCAACTAATGAAGATAGAACTATTTTAAGGTTACAAGAGCAACTAAACAAGCACTTTCATTCGAGTAAAAGGACAGAAGATATTCTAAAACAAATACAAAGGAAATTGGTACAAGTAGAAAAGTTAGCAGTCATTAACAATAAACAAAATGAAAGTATCAGAAAGATGCAGTTTCAATTTAATGACATTCAAAAAATAGTAACTAAGTTAGACAAATCAATTACAATTCTCAGATCAAGAGGGAGTGCTAATTCCAATTCAAGAGTTAAAGTAGGCAAGAACAGCATTAAGTACAGAAAAGGTAAAAATTCGACAAAAAAGGGCCATGGGACAAGAAAATAAAAGCAATGAGCATGGGGAGCTGTTAAAATTGAACTCGTATTGGCCAGGCAATTAACGTGTTACTCGCAATTTTCACTTGCCAATTGAAGAGAAACTATTCCAATATTCTAGCGACTACACCTACGCTATGGCCCACAAATAATCTTTCAAAACACAGTGATTTTAATTATCTGACTCCCTTCTTGACCCTATGTGATTGCCATTCCAAGTCCCAAATCTTTTAAAATGATTTGGCTAATCCGATTCGCGTATTTTGCTAGTAATCACGTCTGTCTTCTCAAAAATGATTTCATAAACTTGCTTTTTTTCATCAACTTTGAGCTCTCTGCCATATTGATATTTTAGATTAAGCAAATAGTGGGTAATAATACAACCATGTACAAAACCAGTGATATATTCTTCATCATCTTGATAAGTTTCTTTTGTATGGAGACCATCTCGAATCGTTTTTAATATTTCGGTTATTGAATCAGTGTACAAGTTAATAATTTCATATAGCCGTTCGGTTTCTGCAGGGGTGAGAGGCATTAAGATATAATCAATCTCATTAGATAATATATTCGTGTTCCTATGCGTCTCTTATCCGAAGTATCTGACAAATGCATTTTTTAATTGTAGCCATGTGCTCTTGTTACCGAGTGCTCCAATATAATTGCGCAGTATTTGGATCAGCTTTCTTTAGCAAAATCATTTACATTGAGATAGCACAGGTATGATCATCCAATGAATACAATGAATATGACACAATTCAAATGGGAGGAATGACGGCCCTTAGGACTTGGTTTTTTTGTAGCCCAGATAACTCATGGATAGAATCATCCTCTTTGTTTTGTATTATGATATGCGTAACAGCCATTGTCCTCATTTACTAGAAGTTTTTCTTGTGCTTGTATTTTTAAGTCTATACAATTTGTGACGGTATTTTTTAAAAGCAAAGAATCCCATTCCTAAAATGACAATCAAAAGTACTAATGGCCCAAGAATTGAAGTCAATGAAAGTGAAGAAAAATCCGAAACCTGTATTGGAAATTCAAATGTGGCCTGTTGATTGGTTTGGGAATCAATTGCTAGACTGTTGTTTAATAGATCTAAGTCAAATCCGTATACCCCGGGTGTTTTAAACATGTAAGAATACTTGTAATGTCCACCCGAAATGAAAATAGGATCTGTTCTGGTCAATTCGTCGTTATATCTACTAACTCTTATTACGATGGGAATATCAGTTATTGGAAAATTATCGCTAGTGCTACTAATTTTGACCATGATACTCGTTTCCTTTCCAGCTATTGGATTAACAGGTGCGGTGCTGAGCTGTACATCATAGTTTCCAATTTTCTGGCGCAATGCACTTCTTAGCGTATCTGCATATACTGTTTCCACAGGTCGGAAAATCGTTGTGATGCCAAAGATAACCAGACCGATGGTAAGAATAAAGGCAAACTTGGAATTCATTTCAATCTGATGGGTTGAAATGGAATATCATTAGAATGAACTGCATATATCGTGATTTGAACAGATGCATAGACCTTATTATTATACTAGAGGGTTGTTTATCTTTCTTTGTCCTAAATAACTTATATCTTCATTATTTATCTTATTACACAAATTTGATTTAGTTTTAGAAGAAAATTACAATTGATCACCTTGTCTTCACTTTAGGGACAACTTTTTTGAGATCTGATATAAGCCTGCATTAAATAGGGAGTTTATAACTGCTGATGACATCCCAATCACGATCGTAAATCCTCTACTCGCTGTGACTTTATTTCTTGAGCGGTTTCGCCGATCTCCTATTGCGGTAATTTAACTTCAATCCAGTTATTTTTGTTCTAATGTCCTGTTGATTATTGTAATAGTTTGAAGTATGATCTTAATAGATAAGTATTCAATATGGTTACGGTTCCGAAAAGACAAAGAAATTTTGATTTCAATTCAGCCAATAAAGTAAAATCCGATTGCAATTATTAGATATACCGCCGTTAACATTATTCCTTCGAACCAATTGCTTTTCCCATCATGCGCTATTAAATTCATTATGATTGCAGCAAGAAATAATGTTGCTAACTCGTATAGGGTAAACTCTAGCGTAAATGGTTGACCTAGAATAATCCCCACCATGACGAGAATTGGCACAACAAAAAGTGCAACCTGTGTGCCTGATCCTGCTGCGATTCCTATTGATAAATCGATCTTTCCTTTTCTTGCAAGCAAGATAGCACTACTATGTTCAGCAGCGTTACCTACTATTCCGATTATAATCGCTCCAACAAACAATTCACCAAATCCAAATTGCTTGCTTGTCTCTTCAACAGATCCCACCAAGATCTCACTTACTGCGACTACTCCAACCATACTAGCACCCAATATGAGAAAAGATTTTCTCTTACTCCATCGATTATGATTCTGTTCTAAAACTTCATCTGCGCCCCCAGGTGCTACAAAAAGATGTTTATGTGTGAAAAATGTAAATAATATTCCCGCAACATAAACACAGATCAATACGATTGCGAGAACGTCACTTAAGATTTGTAACTTAAGTTGACTTTCAAGATCTATCGGTTTCAGAACAGTGGTTGACAGAATAGTGGGAATTGCCAAACCAATTATTGCCAGGAAGATTAGAGAAGATTGTAATCCGGCGTTTTCCCTGTTGAATATCTGCTCTTTGTGTTTAACTCCACCTGCAATCAAACTTAGACCAAATATTAGCATGATGTTTCCTAAAATTGAACCTGTAATTGATGCTTTTACAAGTTCTATTAGGCCCGCATTAATAGCGACAACGGATATTATTATTTCCGCCGCATTTCCAAAGGTTACATTGAGTAAAGAACCAAGAGTTGCGCCGTAATGAGTTGCGAGATGTTCTGTAGAATCACCAATTAATTTTGCAAGAGGAATTAAACCGACTATAGCCATTGCAAATAAAATTAAATGATCCGCACCGACTAAGTTCAGGACAACTGCTATTGGTGCGAAGACAAGAAGGAAGTAGATAGCAGATGATTTTGAAGATTTTACTGGCTTAAGCAATTATTAGTTTGGTCATTAATATAATGCAGTATTTCAACCTATTTGAAAACTCAAGGTTCTTCTTAACATTACACGGCACGGCGGCCTGCGCAGAAGATAGAGCGTTGTCATGTATTGCCAAGAAAATTGAACTTATGCGCTTAACTCTACAAAGTACGTGAGATCATATATCCCCAAGATTTTTTCCAAACTGTCCCTATTTTATTTCTTGCAACTGGAAAAGCATTATTTAGGTGATTAAAAACGCTTTCAATCTTACTGCCTTAGATGTTAGTAGACAAAAAAGAGCCCCCTGAAGAAGTATCCAGAAAGCAATGGCTTGTTCTCATTCCACATTGTCAATCTCTGGTTCTCCTTTAATTTTCTGTCATCAAGTATCTCCTTCAGTAACCGTGGGTATACTTACTTATGACTAATTTCTTTTAGATGAATCGGATTTAAAAAGCAGATCGGATACTGCATGATGATACATTTCTAAAGCATTCTCATCAAGATAGCATTTTTCACAGATGCAAAGTTGTGATACTTTCATACGATCACAATCCTGTTCAAATTCACATTCGGGACAACCCGCAGGCCGATTACATATCGCACATTTTAGTTGCATATTATGAATAGAATCTGGCGATGTCAGGGATTCAAGATCCCTTGAATGACACTCGATGTGCTTTATAGATTGGGTTGACCTAGACCATACTGCATATTCCCCTTTAAATATAGCCTTGCTGCACGTCTTGCATTTACTGCTATATTTTACGACTAAACTAATCCAGTCATTCGACGCACCCTTTGACAATTCGAATCTTACTGATATACAATCCCATCTGCAAAAATAAGAATTTAACTGAAAAATAATCCTGACTCTACAAAAACGACTTTCTAATTAAGAATGAGATGATAACTGGGCAACAACTTCTCATATTTATCATAGTAGGATGCCCGACTATTCAATGAGATTTGGCAAGTAAATCTTTCCAACAGCAGGATTAAAAACTGGAATTGAGTTTGTACCGTTAAAAGTCAAGTTTGCAGATCGTACCTCTCAAAAATTCTAACTATGCTATTTCCACCGTAATCTGTCAATGATTAGCATTAACTTTCCTTTAAAATATATGTTGAAATAGTGACCTGTGTTAGCTGCAGGGTTACTTCGGCAATCTAAAGGACTATTTGTTGACGGGTAACAAAATATTTTGATAGATTCAAACTTTAACAGTTAAGATCATTTCATAGCTTACGGTAAATATTTTTGTTTTTTTCTAATTCCCTCCTCTGTCTAACTGAATTCTGATGCGTGAAGCCGACGAAGGTTTGTTACAGTAATTGCTGCTTTTTTGAATTGCCACGCTCTTGATCTGTGAAGAAACCGTCCTTTACTAAGACATCCATTATCTCTGATTCAAGATCTATTATCTCTAAAAAACACGAATCGCAACACGGTAGTCCTAAAAACAGCGTGCTGGCTTCGTTAGCTCTGTCGATTTTCTCTTCATCCTCATAACAGAAGTGACATTTACTCTTGTTATTAGTTCCCAAGAAAGAAGACTATTCAATATTAGTCATACGGACATAAAAGAGTAACTCTGAAAATGATTCTTGAAAAATCAGAGAGCAAATTAATTTCACATCCTCACGGCAGGCTAAAACTTATTCCTAAAATCAGTGAAGTGGTTCATTGCAAAGTCTGCACACACCAAACCAACCCGCTACAGAAATACTCATATCTTCTTGAGATAAATACATTCCACATTCGAAACAAAAGAATTTTTCTTGCCTTTTGAGTCTCTGAATGGTATTTATCTTGATGACAATCAATCTTTGTGATAGGCAGGACAAAAAGTACGAAATCAATAGGTATATTCCTATTACAAGACGATATCTTACAGACACTGAATTTACTTTTTTCATATAATTGATATTGAGTAAATCTGTTAATTTCCCTATTACGTCACATTTTGTCATGTTTTTAATTTTATAAGCCAGAATAAAGGCTATGCATCACGTTAAAGGAAGGGAGGGACTATCAGAAATCTGAATTCAATAGTGAGTACATGAAATGCATCAAATTTACTTACGAAGGTCCTAAGTAAGTCCTTCTCGCCATAGATAACAAATTGGGACATCATGCATCACATGTGATCGTGAGAAGAATTTTATTTCCCTTCCAACTTAAAAAGCCATTACAATGAACGTATTCGTTTTGGTTTGCACGATTTTTTGTATAATATTGCTATTATTCATTGTCTATGCCTTCATAGCAAATAAGGATTCAGCCCCTGTAAGCGCGCAGCAAAAAAGGTTATTAGCAAAATCTGTTAACATTACTAGTTCTCCAAATGAATCTGTGGATAATAACACTGACAATGGGTGAAATCGTCCGTTGATTTCTAAGGTGAAAGAAGTCCTGAAAATTTGAGTGAAAAGATATTCTATCTTGTGGGCTAGCCTAATTTACATATTCCCCTTCAGATGGTGTCATGTTTCGTTGAATCCATTTCAAGCTGTGACTCAATCAGGTTACTCTTTACCTAGAAGAATCCCGGGATATTTACTAGTGGATCTGGGGGCAGCAGGCACATAGCAACAACTGAGATTTTGTTTGGTGAGCTGCCATCAGAACTTTTGGATAAATCAGGAAATGGGCCCTAACAAGATGATGAAAGCATTAAAGAAGTCATGGTCAAGATAGAAATAATTCATTCTCAGGGACATAATTCTGGTTTACTTAAGTATGCGATCAAAAGTCGTACTTGAGGGCAAAATAGAATTAACAATTAACAAATAGCGATACCGACGATTGAGATTGTAAAACTGTCCAGCAAATTATTAAATTTTTACAACTAGTTAGTCCTGAGTAAATAATCAAACAAAAAAATAAAGGAATAAGCTAAGCATATAACCAGCAGTTCATATGATTTAATCAAGTGCCTGATTCACAGTCATACCGCGACAGAATTTACATCGTCAAAGATATCATCATGAAATTAGTCGAATATGGGGAGCTTAACCAAACGGCTTTGGTAAGTTTTTGTGGACTTAATTTGAAGAAGCACAGATCGATCTTTGAAAAAATGGAACTCAATGGTTTCATTTCGAAAGCTGAAATATCCCTTGGCAAAAGAATGGTAACGGTTTACAAGCCCACACAAAGAGGGCTAGAATTTTGTAGAAGCATACTTGAACCATATGAAAAAGTTTTTCCTAGAGGCGCTAAAGCAACAAATGAACCAGAGATTTAAGTCCAATAATCTAAACCAAGGGTATTTCTACCTTTTATTCCGGTTCTTCGGTTACAGCAAAGTTCGATGCTATCTCCCTGTCTATTTCTTCTTTTCTCTGAATGTATTCATCATACCGCTTACTCCAAGAGTCAATAAGCCTATACTGTTTAATTCCCGTGACTATCCAAATTGATGAGATTAGTATTACCGAACTCAAGAGCGTTACCAAAACAATCCCGAATTCATCTCTAGCATCCATCAAGTTAAGAAATGAGGGATGACGTATCAGATAAAGTGATAGTGCTAATGCAAGTGGGGCCAGGATCAACGCTGAGATAGATATTGCTTTCAACGTTCTTCTGATGTTAGACATTTGATCTATAAATGAGTCCAACATTTTCAAGATGTCTGTACGGGACGATTGATCTTCTTGATCACCCGGCATTTTGGATCACCATCACCTTGAATAATATCATTCTGCCTAAATGATAGTCTTTGTGAGTCGTAAATTGACTATTTTTCTTCCTCATCTTTATTCCCTAAACCAAAGTAACAAGCATGGCATTGTTTTTTTGAATATATCACTCCTTTATTACCACACGTGGAACATTGGATATCGTAATCTATCGTAGAATCCAATGACTTTGCGGCCTGCATACAACTGCCGCAAATTGGTGCCTCCAAACTGTAGCTGGACAAAAACCCATTCCCACACTGACTACATTTGAGACTATACATTTTTCCCTTTGGCCTCCATCTTTTAAATGGATTTGTAAACCCCAACTCCATATTCACACCATTTTATGATATACATACTTAATTAACTTAAGTTAACCTTGTTAATTTGAATAAGGTTCTGGGTATAAGAATCTATGGCAGATACCTGATTGCTTAAAATCTTCAGTTGAATAATGGAATGTCAGTGAGTAGTTGCGTCGTCAATCCGGTCACTATTTTACATTAAAATTGAATGTAGCATACTCTGTTCTAATCGGAATAAAATTGATACCCATAACTGCAACTTCCAGGGTATACTTTCCAGAACTATTAAATTTGAAAGGAATGGTAACAATTCCTTCTGCTGTATGAAGCAAAGGCTGTCCTGTCAATGCAGATGCACGGAAAATCTCTTTATCTGATTGTTTTATGACAACATCATAATCAATATGTACCTGTCTTGTTTCACTCGATGGTTGGAAAAAGCTTAACTTGAATTTGGAATCGCCAATAGTTAAGGGAAAGGGTGAAGGTTGTACCGATACATCAACACTACCTCCATCAGTTGGGATTTTCACATTTTGAGAGGATATGGTAACTGATTTAGTTATATTCGAAGTTGCATTGGTATCGTTCACACTTCCGACTTGGGATGTTCCAGTGTCGTATAACGTATTATTAACAAAATACGCAAAAGAAGCTGAATAATAAGAATCATGTAGCGTCAACGAAACAATTATGAATGCAATTTGCAAAATAACTATGAGATGGATTAAAAATTTCGCCTTGTCCATCATACAACAGTCAAATATAATCAAAACACATTTACTATTAAATCTTGCACATTGGCTCCCCATTACATTGATATGGAATGGGCCAATCGTACCAGCATACTAGTATCTGATTCGTGAATGGTTCCTAGTCATTATTGCCTGTTTTTTTAGAATGATGCAGGAAGTGATCATACACGGCCGTTTTTCCATTTCTCATGTTACATTTCACAGTTAAATGACTTGATATCTCCCTGAGTCGTATTATAGTCTATTATTCTATCAACTCCGGTGCCACAATCGAAATGATCAGCACCCTGGCCTCCAGTTAAGACATCAGCGCCTGGGCCTCCGTACAAATCATCATTTCCATCATCGCCTTCAAGATTGTCATTGCCTATTCCTCCGAATAATACATCACTGCCATTTCCTCCGAATAACTTATCGGGTCCTGCTCCACCATCAAGTTCATCGCTTCCTCCCTTCCCATAAATGATGTCTGAACCACCCCCGCCAGATAACATGTCCTCGACGTTTGTCCCGTTCAGAGCATCAATTCCACTGCCTCCTTCTTTTATTTGATTTTCATTTTGTATCTTAGTATTATTGGTCATATCAATTCCCTTCGTATCATTTACGCGTCCATCAACATCAGTGTTGTTTTGTGCAATTCCTTGAGACGAAATAGTCCAGATCCACCTAATATGTAAACCAGTCGGAATCAGACTCAGGAACAGTAAACATATCAAAATGATTTTATGATGGGACATGATAATTATCAGCTTCTTTATACATATTGAAATTTAAAGCATTCACCATCTAAGCCTTCATAAACATGAAATAGTGTTATCATAATAGCGTGGCATCAAGAACCCCCTCATTACAGCGGAATAATAAAGGCTAACATTCATAAAAATAGATCCTTGGATAGTCAATTCGGTTGTATTTGGGCATTCGTATGCTGTAAAGTTTTGTCGATAAGACTGGATCATACAAAATTCGTTATTCAAAGATCTGCAAATCCAGGTAATTAATATTCAGGAGAAAATTTCATATTTCGAGATTCACAGCCTGCCATTTCCTGTATTGCTCAATGCAAATCATCTGTCTATACAAGAATTTCCTATTAACAAGTTTCTATATATTTAATTAGTTTAGATATCATACGGAAGAATATGTTTGCAGGCAAATTCTTGTTGGTATTCCTATTCTTCTTATGCATGTCCTTGACTACTTCGTCAATCACTGCTAGTACCTCTCAAAAGAAGTCTTTGGAGGGGTCACAACTTGTCGGCATCAACGATACGAGTACTGTTCATGGTGAAGCACTTCAGACTAGGGACATCAACAGCTCGAAAGATGACGGTTTCTCTATTCTAAATGCCACATTGAAAGGAATGATCCCATTGGGCAAAGGAAAACCGCTATCAATGGCAATAAATCCTAGTATCAATACCCTGTATGTAATTTCGCCATCGGAATTGAATGGCAAAATGCAAAATGTGATTCATGTTATTGACAGTGCAAATAATAAAAAAATCGATATCATTAAAATTGGTGATCCTGAGCATGACTTTCTTCGGAACATCGCAGTGGATCCCATAAGCGGAACGCTTTATGTTACAGGAGAATATCGAGTTAACAAACAAGCAGTCACTTATGAATATGACTCGCTCTATTTTATAAATCCAAAAACAAAAGACTACAAGAGACTTTCTCTGTATTCTGAACCAGAAGAAGGAAAAGAGGGAGATTTGTCAGGAGTAGCAACATCCCAAACAAGTAAGGTAATCTATGTTGGTTCATTGTATCCCGAAGGAGGCAATCCTGGAATATACGTTGTTGATGGTAGTACTTATCGCGTCACCACCATGATAGACAAATGGGAATCAGGAATACAGGATATGATAGTTAACCCAGATTCCCACGAGATCTATGCAATTGCAAAATATGACAATTTACTTTCCGTAATAAATGATTCAACAAATACAATAAGCAAGAACATTACAACAAAAGATCCCGTTTCAATGTCATTTGATTCAGAAAGGCATGCTTTGTTTGTTGCAAACGGATACGGAGAGGTCAGCACTATTGATCTTTTTTCAGGAAAGAACACAACTGATCTTGTCGAACCTTATCTCCAGGACATATCGTATGACCTTCCTACTAAGCAGCTCTATATAATAGCCCTGAACAAGACAATGCAGCTCTCGAAGGACAATTCTGGTCCTGTTAGCAAAGTAATCGGTCTTGATACCATATCTGGCAAGTATTTTACTATGTTTGAAACTGACGCAACTTTAACTAATATCATCACACATCCCTCAAGTGGAATCGTATATGTTTTGGGTTCCGATGCAAATAATTCAAAATTATATGTACTACAACCGGGCAAATTTAGCTGAATAGTACAATATTTACTAGTATTTACAATAAAGACCTTTGTGTTATGAAGGTGGAGTGGGAATTTGAATTAACGCGGTGAATAAGGATCACAAAAAAGATAGATGTTGTTAATAATCCCTGAGCTTTAAGAATATGAGTTTAATATAAAATAACGTAAAGTTTGAGACCGTCGATGATGCAGGTGAGTGGATTCGAATCTATCTAGACAGCTTGAAAGATTCCTTGATAAGCTTGGCTGGAAAGACTTGAATATCACATACCTGAGAAAATGGACTATAATCTCGGTATTTATCGGATTACTTTCTGGTTGTACAGTTATTCTGTTTTATGTCTCCATTCAGATCATCGCATCGTTCTTTCTAGGATATGTCATCGGGTATGTCCCTCCACCTACTGGAAACGTTTCAGCGTCTTCTACTTACTCTCTATTTGTTGAAAGAGTTTGGATGATACCCCTTGTGATGAGCGGAGCAGGAATGGTAATAGGATTAATAACAACTAAATTTGCACCTGAAACCAGAAGTGATGGCATAGACAATGTCATTGAAGTCTTTCATAGCGACAAAGGTCTAATTAGACGCAGAGTTGCGATAATTAAGCCTATTATCTCTTCTTTATCAATTGGTACAGGTGGTAGTGGAGGACCTGAAGGACCGATGGCTCAGATTGCTTCTGCTTTCGGATCGATCGTTGGCAAATTATTTAGACTAGATGACGAAGAAACTAGAATAGCCATTGTCTCTGGAATGGGAGCAGGCATTGGAAGTATGATTCGAGTACCTTTTGGTGGAGCTCTGTTCGCTATAGAATTGCTCTATGGTAGAGACTTTATGATAAAATCTCTCTTTCCAGTACTCGTAGCATCTCTAACCAGCTACGCCGTCTCTGGCATCTATCTTGGATGGTCACCTATTCTGACGATTCCTCAAGGAATGATTGCTAAATTTACTATAGAGTCAATAGTTGCTTACGCAACCTTAGCTGCAATAGTGGGAATATCCAGCATCTTTTACACAAGAATCATTGGGGTTATTCGAGCATACTTTGAAAAAATCAGAATACCATCGTTCCTGAAACCCGTAATAGGGTGTGCGATGGTGGGCATCTTTGCCATTGGATTCCCTGAGATATTGGGAACTGGTTATGGACTGTTACAGATAGTTATTATTGGTAATTATGAATTTCTTCCGATTTGGATACTCATTGCAATTATATTTGTAAAGATGTTTGCAACGTCGATCTCGGTGGGCTCGGGCGGTGGCATCAGTTTCTTTGGCCCTACATTGGTAATAGGAGGTCTAATAGGAGCAGCAGTAATGTCAGTATTCCATCAGTTTGGAGTATTCACATTTGTAGACATACCCTCTGCTACTTTGATAAGCATGTTCGCGTTCTTCGCTGCGGGGACAAAGACTCCATTTTCTTCAATCGTAATGGGAACTGAGATCGTTGGAGGATATTTCTTATTAGTGCCTTTAACAATCTCAGTCCTAATTTCTTATGTCATATCTGGTAAGAATACCTCGATCTACAAAAATAACATGGCCGGCTTTTCGGTCCGAAAAAAAAATCTCAACAAGAAAAGATCCTTGTATCAATTTCGAGTAGGAGATGCGATGGATCCCACCTTCTATGATATTACTAAGGAGGCTGTTATTAACGAGGCCATCCGAATAATGAAAGAAACTGAATCCACGGTTATGGCAGTTACTAATAATGAAGATAAATTGGAGGGCATCGTACATTATAGAGACCTGGTAGAAACTTCTGAAGAAAATAAAGAGATAAAAACTGTCGAGGACGTCTTGATCAAAGATCCGCCTTTTTTACTCCCTTCAGAAACACTTCAAAAAGGATTAGAAACCATGGTAACGTCTGGTCTCTCAGAGTTATTCGTTGTTTCCCCATCAGATAATAGATTGGTCATAGGTTTGATATCATTAGATGACATATCTAGGATGTGTAATGAGAAAAAACCAGTTCTTTTGGATATCGAGAGTATTGATCAGTCTGAAATTCAAGAGACAAACAATAGTTTCAAAAAAGACTCGTCTGTCCTTGAACGGAAGATTAGTCTTACAAATAAACAGATCTGGTCAAAATTAAAGGACCATTGGACAATCTGAGCTTACCGCAATTTGTTTGAAGTAATGGATCATCTCCCGGATCTCCATCACGAGCATATAAGTTACTCACGGGTAAACATTCCTGGATTAGAGGTAAAGTTTCTTTATCTGATATGGAGTATCTATTTTTACCATAAAAGATTGATACTTTTCGCATCACTGGCATCAAAAGATAATAGTACATCCAAGTGTTTGTAGAAATTGTAAA
>JBBRRH010000019.1:0-45117 GCA_038201105.1 Nitrososphaera sp.
AGGATCTACCAACATGGGCATCCCCTCGCTCTTATCGAATAATGAGCCAGGAATTTCTTTAACTATTGAGGAATTGGATGTTTGTCCAACCCCATTACCTGCAAATGACGATATCAAACATAAGAGAAGAATCAACACTCCTACAAAGATTGAGGATATTACGTAATTCATACCCATATCACGATCTGTCTCTTACAGGGATGTTAAATGTGTTTAAACAAGCGTATGAGGGCTAGTTAATCTGATTCCTTTTCTTGAATAAAGGGGCAATAAGCGGCTAGAATGTCTCACATCAATAGAAGGGTGTTGGAATGCTTGTATTTCAAAACAGACCTAAAAACTCCAAAAAAAATAAGAAGTTTGGGACTATCCCATCTCCGTTTTTTCTCTACTGGAATTCCGGTGCTACTATATCACCAAATACAGTAGAATTGAGGAGAACTGAATCTCGGAGATTGGTGGCATCAATACTGCATATCAAGATATTGTTGATGTCATTGTTATGACTATGATGTTTGATTGTATTTTCGTTATCACATTCATCCTTCGGAGATAATTTTTGATTGTTTTCTGTATGGTTACAGTTATTGTCTCCATTGTCTTCACAGTGCTTTTTGTCTGCATATACTGTGCTTATCAACGAGGTTCCAATTGTCGCGGTTAGTGCTGTCACAATTGCTGCTGACAGAACTACAAACATTAGCAAGTTCTTTGACTTCATAATTTGTTATCGAGAATTGATACTAAACACAGTATAACTAGAGTGCTAAAGACGATGCTCTACCAAACGAAGAGAGTCTCCCATACGATATTATATCCGAACATCCCAATCGAATATTATGGCAAATTATACTTACGACTTTAAGTACTAATCAGTTTCAATATCCCTTAATAACCTAAATGAATAGTCGGTGAAATCATTTTGCCTGTCTGGACATTTGACCTAAACCAAATTTTTATACTTTGGAGGAATATTAGACACACGACCCTAAATTGATGAATGACAAAAAAACTTTCGATGAACTAGTGCAAGAAATAGAAATCGAGAGAGAAATAATACGTGAAAAAATTGCTAAAGAATATGTCCCTAGACTTTGCAATGCTCTTCGGAGGGACAGGCCGGATTTGAAGTCCACGGAGATTAGACTAGCTGTAATAACCAGATTATGTCATAAGCGAAGAGGAGAGATCTTGAGCGAAGAGATTGTAAGAAAGCATTGGCCTGATTGGTTACTCAAAGAGGGACGAAGAACTCGGAATCCAGTTTAAGTCTTTCATTATACTTCATACAGTGGACAGCGCCAATCCATAGTATTTTACTGTGTGAGGACATAACCGCAAGGTTCACCGAAAAATAAAGAATAAATAGAAATATTTGAAATTCATAAGCGTTACAAAGATTTTCACTAGGAATTGTATAAATCGTGGTATTTACTCTGTGATAGTAAATGATAGTTAAAAGTATTGATGGGACCAGGACAGATATATTTGGGTAGGAAGACCGGGACGATGGCTGACCCTGGCCCATCCCATCGATGTCGTTAATACGCATGCGAGATTATTAACATTTAGTAAATACTTATTAAATTACTCTAGCCTAGTTAGGATAAGCAAATGGTCGTCCGATTAAAGACACTCCGACATGAACAAACGATAAATGCATCAAAGATTAATAATTTGTTGGGAAGGCTGCACATTCATCAGGGAAATCAGTTGGTGCGTCTGAGCCAAGAACAGGCTAGGTCCAAGTCCAAGGCCGAGCCAAGTACCGAATTGATAGGAGGTTCTTCTTCAGTAACTGCGCCGGTATACAAATGTGGAATCCATAACTATGAAACAACCAACGTAAAGGATTGGAGCACACACGCAAAAGAGTATTCTCACGGGGAAAATAGCACACAAGCAGTAAAAGGATTGATGCAAATGTTTGGTTTAGCATCCGTAGATTATTCGAATGGTTATCAATCAAAACCAAGACCTGAACCGGTAGGTGCATCGGCTGCTTATGCTAATAATGATACTTCACGAAACATAACCGAGTTGCTGCGTCGTTGTATTGTGAGTTAGTTAATTAGTTAATCTTTCCTTCTAGTTTATTTTTAATATCTGCTTCACATTCGGTGCACTTCCACACATTATGTCCTTCACGGTCTTTATACTCTACCATCAACACTTGAAAGGTTTCCCTGCAGTTCTTGATACCGTTCCATAAGGCTACTGGCTTGGTCTGTCCGCAGTACTCGCATGTCTGTGCTTGTACTTCTCTACCGAAGCAATCAAAGAATTTGCTTTCAGTTCTAGTTTTAGATTCAGACATCTATCTAGGAATACGTACCCTTTGGAGGCAGCGTCGTTGTCGTTGTTTGCTGTCCTTGAGCCTCTCGCGGCAGTAGTCCCATTTCGATTGCTTGTTGTCTCATCTCCGCTTTTTGTGCCGAGGTGATATAATCAGCATTATACAGATAGTCAAAGTCTTTTTTGAATAACTCAAAGGTCTTTGACGCGATACCTGTCGCATCCTTGACTTCGTGCACAGTGCCATTACGTTCCTCTTTCACAACGAATGTCACTTTGTCATCTAGTCTCTTATCAAACAATATCTTCAAGTTCTTTTCATTGAATGGCATTTCATAAACCGTCTCTCTTGAATTAGGGCCCTGGAGTATTCTTTTCATAGACATTGTTTTTTGGTCAAACTGTTTGTCATAAGCGAATCCTACCCTATTCCAGGTTTCAGGATTTGAACAAGTTTCATGTACCTCATCACCGGCTACATCAAACCCTGTAACTATACCGTTAGAATAAAGCCATTCTTTATTATCATTCGTTCTAATTCTAACTATTTGTCTAACCAGGTGCTTTGGTCCTGTTCCCTTCATGGTATTACCGTTCTTGTCTCTCTGTTCGTAGAACTTGCCAGTATCAGGATCTGTGACGTTCTTTAGCCATGTTTCATAATATCTTTGTGCCATTGGTTTATCCCTGGGCCAGGAGGTAGATGTCTTCTTACCTTTTTGATCTCTACCTTCCACTTTTGTCTCTGAATAACACTCTTCTTCTTTTTTCCAATAGGGCATAAAATCTTGAATTGTCATGTATGTCACATAGTGAGAGAAGCAAACTAAAAAGTATTTTGCAGCAATATTTGATTAATTATTTAATTAGTTAATCCGTCTTATACATCATATGACCGAAGGCGTCGTATGGGGAAAGGGATATCTAAAACCAATACCACCGGATCCAGTCCTTGATACGATGAATAAGAAATCAATGGCTTACAGATACAAACTCAGACGACTTGCATGTATAATGTGCACTAACATAGCAACGCAAATGATGTGTTATGATATGGATGGCGCAATCGTAATACGAAGGTATTGTGATGCTTGTGTTCTAAACGTAAAAGACAATCAACCTTAGTTAGCAAGTGAGTTAATCCACATCTGGGATATTGATTTCTTCGTAGATTAGTTGTTCGCCTTGCTTTGGTACGTAGCGCATGAATGACGGTATTCGCCCCACGTCGTTCTTGTAGAGGTCAGACACAGCGCTGCCTTCAGTTGTGTAGGTAGCAAGAGGGCCGTTATCACGTTCATTGTCAGAGTGGGAACTTACAAGGTTAACTTTACGCTTTGTCTTCCTTCTTGATTCAGTCATTTAATGATACTAATTATCTATCTATTGTATTTTAGTTTGAGGGTATTTCTTTTTTCCAGTTCTCAGCACAATCGATATTACAGAAGCCTATTACATCCGGGACGGTTGCGATACTAATTAGTTTCTTACAGTAATGACAATCAAACGTCCGTACTATTGGCTCAGTTGTGGCTATATCTTTTATTTCCATTCTGTACAGTCATACTTCACATTACTTAACCATTATAGCATCTAATTCAACCTACATGTCAGGCTTCCGTGCATATACCATTTGAACAGTCAGTTGCTATTCAACTGTTGCGAACACGACAGTTTCTCTTTCTTTATCCTTAAGACGGAACATCTGTAATGACAATCTAAAGGCGTCTAGCACGTTATCGTAAGATGTAGCCTCTTTGTCTAACTTGCCTAAGTCGTCGCTTATGGCCGTCCTTAATGATGTTGTGAGTTTATCGAACTTGGGATTTATGGCAACTATAGGAGTTTCAAACTCTAATAGTTCTTTAGTATGAATAAGCATGTTCTTACCTTCTGTTGAAAAGGGAACAGGTACGACTTTCATATGTCTATTAATATCAACATGGTGCTTCTTGCAGTAGGCCATCTTCTCCTGGACATAGGCCCAGTTATCGCGTTCTTGTGCAACCTCCCGCTTTAAAGAACTAATTAATTCAGGAGAACTTGCATCTACGAATATGTTCTTTATATTGATAAACTGTTGGTATAACTCTGCTACCTTATTTATCATGTCTTCATATCTTGGTCTTTCAAATTCGTCAGCATACAATACTTGTAAAATGCCATCACTGAATTGAATGATCACAATTCCAAAGGGAGATGAACCAAATCCTGGATCAATTCCCATTGCCTTCTGTGCGTACTTATTGGTGATTTTGTACTTCTTACCTAGAGATATGGCCCTATCAATGTCGGAAGTGTGGAACGTATTACCGATTAGTCCGAGATACTGCAAGTCGTATTCTCTCCCAAAACTAGGAGACTTCTTTGCTTTCTCTATCTCTTGTCTTGTATAGATGCGGTCTAGTCCGTAAGTATAGTCCATCTTTAGACGTTTGTAAATACAGGTATTCTCCGGTTCTTGTTCTATCTTCTCAAACAATCCGTTGGGTGCATTCGGTGTTGATACCATTACAATATAGGGATCTGACTTACCGATATAACGCTCAGTGACGAACCTAACTTCTTCCTGTTCACCCTTACGGAAGAAATCACCTTCGTCTACTAGAATGAATTTGGGATTCTCTAAAGCACGATAAGCGTCCAGGTGATTAGAAGGATATGCTTCAATTGTACAACCGTTTAACTCGAGAACGGTCTCTTTGTTCTGAAAAATGACCCCTAACTTTGATTCGAATATTCCCTTCAACCTTTTAATCAACTTCGCTATGTCTATGTTAGGGCCTGTTACTATGCACATCTGGCTGTTCCAAAAATCTCCGTCCTTTGTGCATAGCCAGGCCATCATTCTTAACATGAATTCCGTTACGCCTAGTCCTGTTGCTTTCTTGACCCACAGGTGCTTATTCTTAAAGTCGTGATAGTTTTTGATAGTTAAGAGTGAATCATAAAGAATCTTCTCATAATCAAAAATAGGGAATTCCTTTTTGTCTTTCTGTGGTAGTCCTACAATATGATTAAAGCAGCAGTTCCCATTAGATGCTTGTGCTTGTTGAATATGTTCTTCCTTGTCCCATATCCAAAATGGTTTTTCTAGAAGAACAGAAAGATTAGACGATGAAGTTATTTGCTCTTGTTTCTTCCTTAGTTTCTGGCGTCGTTGATACGGTATGACCAATTATATCAGATGCTACGTCAAAGTAGTTACTAAGCGTTATATTCAAACGGTGTAATTCAGCCAGTGATATTTGTTGTACAGAAGGATTGTCAGTACAGTCAATGATTGTATGATGTTTTCTCTGAAGCCATAATATTTCATCTATCCTTTCCTTGAACTCGTGAATGTATTCATATTCACCTTCACGCATAGTCTTGTACCAGTGATAACTTTCCTTCTTGATTGATTGTTTTATCCGGTATAACATTGAAGATGATAGCGTCTTGTTTGTCTGTCTGAATATCTCATCTATAATCTCAGACTCGGGTATTCTCTTTATCGACAGTGTGGCAACTATGGTTTTAACTAGACTTCTCTGTGCAACAGTGAACTTGGACACGCTTCTATATACACGCCTTATTGAAATAAAGTTGCTGCTTGAGACGGCAGATCTTAGAGGCTGGGAGATTCATCATGGTTCCGCCCGCGAATTCTGTCCAAATCAATTTGCTTTTCGTCACGCCTGTTTCTTTTTTGGATTATCCCAATCGGGACTCAAACATTTAGGACAGGTTTTTGGTAATAACCACAACATTGGACGCCAACCATGTCCACAATTATTACACTTGAAAGTCTTAGTTATAATATCTCTTGGCATGTCCAATTTTATATCCTGGGGGAAATCGCACGCCTTATGGTGCGAAGTACGTAGGCAATATCTCAAGGCCTTGGCGACAAGAATCACATAAGAGAAGTAAGGGCTCATTTCCCTCCAAGTCTTCTTCTGAATACTCGCCCATAGCATACTTTAGTTTCATCTCCTTCTCTCTGTATTCTCTTTCACAAATGTCGCAACGTGAAAATACCAAATTTGTACCAGCCGGAGTTTGTTCGCTAGTATCTTGCATAAGCGACTAAATCGAAAGACCAACTACTTAAACTCTATCATCCTACTCTTGATAGAGCCCCTCTCCTCTCAGTGACGTGTTAGTTATATCATCACTGTGGTTCAGATCAACTCTAAATGGATGAGGAAAAATGTAAGAAATGTCGCAAAGGTTATCTAAAGAAAACAGAGGATCCAAGAGAATCTAAGTGCGAAATATGTGGCTGGTCTGTTATAGAATTGACGTTATATGATCTTGTTGAAAGCAGGGAAAGGCCATATCATTGGTCAAAGAGATATCCTGAGTTTTATGATCTGATTTTACAAACATCTTATCCGAGTTTTATCCGAAAAGAAATCATTGTTTAATGACTTTCTTGATCTGTTCAATCTCTAATCTGAGTTGGTCAACATAACTCTTTTCAACTTCTAACTTCTCGACCTTTCGCTTTAGTCTGTTCTCTTCATTGATAGTTAAGTTATCGACGCCTTTCATGTACTCTTCTAGTAGATCTGCTTCTGAAGGTTTGCAGTAATGTTCATCAATTCCTACTGAATGACCTTCAAGCATCATTCTTTTGATAATGTCCATTTTTGAATTAAGTGCAAAAGTGCTGAATGCTTTTCTCAGGCCATGGACCTGGGGCACAGACTTCCTGGTGGAACCACTTTTTTGTCCTTCCTTTAGAATTGTCCTTTCTCTAATACCGGCACGTTCCGCTAATTGCGCTATTTTATTGGATAGTGTTCTCGCTGCCACTGGTTTAGGTGACGCAATAGCAAACGGGTCTCTGACATCAAACTGTTCTCTGATTAAGATAGAGTCAGGCCCTACATTTTCACCCATCCTTTTCCTCATGGAAAGGTATGACTCAACAGCATCATACGCCTCCTTTGTTATGAAACTAAAGTATTCTTCAGCATCATTCTCATAAATGGTAATCTTATACACATCTCCACTTTTTTCAATATCACGAACATGCAAAAGTGGAATAGCACCTATACGACAACCACAGGAAACTAACAACAAGATCACAGCACGTGCGTTCGTCAGCAATATCGAGAAGTTTGCGAATCTCTTCATGCTCATATCCCCTGTTCTTTCTGGCTCGTGTTTCATTAGGCATGAACTTGTTTATCTTTTTGGAATTTAGCATAATATCATTTATCTTGTAAAATGAAATTATTGGAGTCAGGTAGTTACGGATAGATCTAAAGTTTTTACCTTCTTCTTTCAGTCGAATGATGAAGTCTATAATCCTGCGTTGGATATCCTTTTGATCTTTGAACTCTACAATTAGGTCATTAAGGGTCTTACAGTTGGTGAATTCCAGGTATCTTTGCAAATAAATTAGATAGACATGTTTGGTTGCTTTTGACTTGATAGAGTTGAGAAATAAGCGTTCGGCATCTTCATCATTATTATACTGCTGTACCGAGGACTCCATATCTTATCTTTCATGCCAGAGTGAAGTTAATAAATACTGTATATGCGGCATAAATAGAAATATTTGTATGGGCGGATAGGGCCTCACGATATGAGTGGACACCAAGCAAATATTCTCAGTACTACCAAGTCCAAAGCAAAAAAGAAAAAGAATAGATTATGATATCCAAATTAATTGTGCTACATGCAGAATCAAATATCCCAAGGACGTCTTAATATGTTCAGAATGCCACCATAGAATCAGAATAACAGGACGGCATAGTCATAAAGAGGTAGATAAGAAACGAATCTAATACAGGATTGAGAGATTGAACACATTTGATTCCTTAGGTAACTGCTTTAGGAACCAAACAGTTTAAAAATCATACATTCTGAGAGTAATTTGCCGATGATGACGCAATATTCATTCATGCGCTGAGGCATTTCACCTAAATATTCTGGTACAACTATATATGATTGAAGCAGGTGATTTCCATCATTTGACCTCGCAAGTAGCTTAGCCGCTTTGAATGCAACTTGATTACAGTTTTACAACCCAGGTAGATACAGAGCATATAAAAAAATAACAGAGAAAGGTCAGCGATATTTTGAATTGTGGAGAGAGGGTTAGAGTATAATCAGAAATTTATCGTTCGACCTTGACTGACGACCAAGTTAATACAATTTCCTTCATCAACTGTAACAACTTCGACTCTAAATTTGTTGTACGCGTTCCGGCGTTGGCATAATTCACACGAGAATTTATTTTTGAAGTAATATTGCATAGGAAAGGAGTATGTTCGTTTGTGCAAATTATTTAAATTGCAATTCTCATATGGCCTAGAAAACTGCTTGAAATTACATTAAATGTAGGGAAATATATCTATGAAAAAAGAAGGCAACAATGATTTACTTTAAATGTTGAATTCTCTCCAAAAAAATCGAACTACGAACCATCAAACACATTATTGCCTCATGTCAATCCATATGACTTGAACCAGACTGTTACCAGTGGGATAAATTTCGTAATTGGGACAGTCTTTTAACAAATTATCAATGGTTCAGCATTTTGTGATAATTTAATTTTGAACACTTCTAGATATCGATTGGACGAACTTTACTCTTTTTCCCTTGAGGGTGCGATACAGCACTGGAAGCTTCCGAATTTGAACCAAAATTTATAATTATTAGTTGTCCTTATGTAACATATGTCTACTGCAGACGCAAACAAACCTAAGGAAAAGAACTTGACTTGTAACATGTGTGGTTTAGTCTTTGAGAGTGAGCAAACCCTACACGAACATAGGAAAAAGGATCACAGTCAAGAGGCGCAGCCGCCAGCCGGTGTAACCTGATGAATGATATTTAGTGGTAGAAGAATTATAACCCCTACTACTAATTTTATGGAACGGCTTTTCTCATGGAGATCCTGAAATTTAAACCAGTATGGTTAGATTTGGCGGACTGCCGATTCTCCAAGGGCATGGCGTGTTTAGTTTATCCTGCCGTAGCCAGTGATAGTATTAACGAGTTGCAATAATCCGGACTTTATTGGTTAGTTTTTCCTTTTAACTAATAGTGATATCGGCCGAGCCATGATCGCATTTCCATGCGTTGCGTCCGTCGTATCGAAAATATTCGACCGCGAGGACAAAGGTATCTCTTCAATTTTCGATGCCGCTATATGCTTGTCTACACCCATCCCAAGTAATAATTGGATTTCATAGTTTATTTTGCCAAATGAGGTAATGCAATAACGTCCTAATATCCTATTGATCAATCCTGTGCTCAGCAACGATGAAATGCGTAAATAAAATTGCTTACGCGTTAAGTCAATTTTTTCTAGAAGTGAATCTTTGTCTGCACCTTTATCAAATTCATTTGCGATCATATAAAGTAGACTCAATGATTTTTCATCAGACACGGTATAAAGTATGCTATCGAGCGATGGCACTGTACGAATTTTTAGCATATTACTATCTATTGATAGGAAATATGCTATTAATGGTACATGTCCAAGATCAATCGCCATAATAACAAAATAAACTGAAGTGGTGTCAGTACGATAAAAATAAACCAATTATGAGAACAGATCTGTAGTGTAAGATGACAATTAAAAGAGGATTACTGTATATTCAGGGCCTCTCTGATCATGTCTCAATCGTCGAGAGATACAGCGGATTACCTAGATGACGGAAAGAATCAATGTGATTTCTCTGATAGGCTTCGATGGTGCAGTCATCTAGTTTCAGTACTGTTTCTTTATGCTGAAAGATACACTCCTAATTTTTTTACAAAAATATTCTTCAAACGACTTATAACTTGGTAACCATTTCGATATTGGTCCTGTCACTATGCATGCCTGATTGTTCCTGGTTGCCGACTCTTCCATCGTGCATAGCCAGACCATTATTTTGATAATATAATTATTTAATAAAATCCCCTAATTTAACACAAAAAGCTTATAATCCATGATAGTTTTTATGATATTGTTATAATATATTATAATAATACGAAATTTCTATAATAAGATTTATCTGCAAGTTATACGATTAATATGATGAGTTGTTTATCCATACATTTGAAGAACTTCACATAGCATTCTATAACTTTTCAGAACATTTTTCACACTCCCATTTATTTTTGGAAGCCTCAGTTTGTGTCGTGTATGTATCATTCTTATTTTCATACAAGCGTGTTTTGTAATTGTAGAAAGCCATATTGAAATTGAGCTTATACTTTTTTTAACTACTACGCATAGAAAATGACAAAATAAGGACACATATTCGCCAATCTATGAGTATTTAACAATGATGAACATATTGCAATAAATTTCCTATATTGCAATAATGTGTTACCAACGTAAGACCACTAATCGAGAGTAATTGACTTGTTAGAGGTTAATTCTCGAACGGCGCGAATGTTTTTGGCCTGAGGTTCCTCTGTTGATCTTCTTAATTGTTTGTACTGTTCAAAACTTGACGGGCGCGATTTTCCGGATCATTGGGATGCAGAGTCAGCGGCAGAATAAAATAACAACTAGTACGAACATCCTCACTGCGCAGGAATTATTGTATCAGCTTTTCTTCCTCGAGATTAATGACATATTATAGAATTATTGACAAGGGTCCTGGCGGCTATATGGAAATATCAATAGATCAAATAAAATTAGAAAAATCTTTTATACTAAAACTAACCAACCAGAATTGATTTTGGTTTGATAATCAATAATGATAACGGGGGCGTATGAAGTATAGCCGGTGTAGAACTTGCAGCAGATCTTGGATACGGGGTTCCCTGGCTGACCCTATTATTGACTTCAGCTTTAGTTATTGCTACTGCTTTCTTTCTGTACGTGGTTCTGTCTACAAAATCCAATCATGTATCCTTAAAGGGATTTGACAAGGTAAAATATGAACTTAATAAATACCATGCAGAAAGATACTGGGGAATCTTTGTAGCAGCAATGCTAATTTGGTTCTGGATTTTAGGCTATCCTTGGATGCCGCCTGTCGCATTCGACTCTGCTTTACAGCAGTCCCAAAACATTCACACAGTGGGAGTTACTGCCGGACAATGGTATTGGATGCTAGACGATCGTGGCAATTCTCAAAACGCTAATGATACTAGCGATAAGACCGATAACAATCAGCTCTATGTTAAGGCTGGTGAAACGGTCAAATTTGTTGCACGATCGATTGACGTGAATCATGGCTTTGGTATTCTTTCCAGCTCAAACCAAATGGATGTTCCCTTGTTCCAGATGCAGGTAGTTCCAGGATTTGATAACATATTTTATTACACATTTAAAAAACCTGGAATTTACACGATACGATGTTTAGAATATTGCGGTTGGAATCATCCTTACATGGTTTCTAGCATTACAATTCACGCAGCTTGAGTATGAAAGATATATGAACAAGGACAATCCCCTCTTCGACGAATATAATCTAGAACACGGTCCAGCACCCCTTTATAGAATTTCAAAGGATCTATCAGACCTAACGTTGATGTTCATTATTTCTTCTGTAGTGTTCTTTTTAGCAGCTGGCACTCTGGCGATTATAATGAGAACTGTTCAATCTAAATTAATTCTGTTAGGAACCCAGGAACAGACCATAGGGTTGTTCTACGCCGCTCTCACAGCACATGGCCAAATAATGTTCTTTGGGTTTGCATCAATGTTAACTGTGGGACTAAGTTATTACTTGCTTAGTAAGTTTGCAAAAAAACCACTTTACAGTATGAAAATGGCCATTATTTCATATTCTCTGATGAATGCTGCCAGTGTGCTGCTAATAATATCCGCAGTCATGTTCTTTGGAGGTGGATGGTACAATCTTATGCCTCTGGCTTTTCATCCCCAGAACGGAGGATGGAATACTTTCTCAACGGTGCTTTTCTTGATGGCAGATACCAGTATAGGAATAGGATTAGTGTTTTTTTGTGTAAACGTAATAGCTACTGTTCTTAAAGGTAAAATTGCAGCAGGGGTCCAGATGAGTGAGCCCGATGAAGGGGGATTGTTCAAAGCACCTTCTGACATTAATGACTCTGGAAGAATTGATTTAATTCCTATGATAAACTTGCCAGCATCCACGAGGTGGGTTTCTGCCCTTGGCATAAGCTCATGGTTTCCAAGAAAGTATCGAAAAGCAGTACCAGCGGTATCGATTGTAGTGGTAGGGATATTTGTCAATGCGGTAGCACTTCTTAGTGGGAGTGTGGGTCTGTTTACTCAGTTAGGAATGGGATTCGGTTATCTTCTTAATCCCGACTTTCAACCCAATTGGCTCCTTGCTAAGGATGCCTTTTGGTTCTTTGGTCATCCCATAGTGTACTTTACTTTATTTTCATTTTTAGCCGCGGCCTACTACTATATTCCCAAGTTTACTAAGAAGACAGTTCCGTATGATAAGTGGGCTTATCGTTCATGGCCATTTTATTTTATTTTGGCAGTGTTAGTCTTTTCCCACCACTCCTATATGGACATGCCAAACCCCGTGTTTGTTCAGACTGTGGCTACCATAGCGAGTCAAGCCGTTATCTTCCCATCTGGTTTAACAGTGATGACCATAATGATGTATCTATTGCGATCTAGGATCCGGTGGAACATTTCATCCTTTTTCATCGTTACCGGAATCGCAGGATGGGTCTATGGTGGTTTTACAGGTGCCCAAACGGGCTGGTGGGGAACTGATGTATATTTGCACAATACACTGAATGTAGTTGGTCATATTCATCTTGTTATCCTTATGGGTAGTGTTCTCTTAGGTATCGGACTTGTGTACGGAGTTATCGCAGATTTGACAAAAAAGAGATTGGGAAAGACTCTTGGAATGATTCACCTTCTTACTACAATTGCGGGTGGATTTGGACTGGCATTTATGTTCACGTATCTTGGTCTTTATGGTGTGATAAGAAGGGAAGCCGTAATACCGGACCAATTCATGTGGGCTATGCCATGGTTATTATTCTTCGCGCTCACGGTTGGATTTGGGCAGATAACTTTTGCTTATAATTTGTTCAAGACTCTAGGAAGAAAAGCAACACCAGAAGAACAATTATTTGTCACAAATCAAGAAGAGAGAGCGTCGAGTGAGAAGGATCTAATCCACACAGGAGAGACATCTGCCTAGCACCCTACATCTCACAGGCAGCGTGCACATTCTCAGACTTAAATTTAGAATAGCGTTAAATATTTCGAATCAATCGTATAGTGCAGATGGCTAGCCGTCCTCCTAGACTTCAAACTCGAACTCTTTTGAAGTCATGCTTGTACGTATTTGCACTTGGTAGTTTAATTATCATTTCATTCCAAGACTCAGTTCTTAGCGTTTTAGAGACTGATCTTGGAAATCATATGATTCTTGAACATACTCTATTCTTTTTGATAGGTTATCTGGGAATAAAAACCTCAGAGTCTATTCTTAAGATTCTCTTTGCAAAAATAAAGAATAACTACAGCCACCATGATGCGAACGGTATCAGCTGGCAACAGACTTTAATGAAACACTGGACTGGGATAGTGAGGTATCTATTTACGATAAACAGGAGACCATTCATATCACTTATTTCTGCAATTATTTTATTGATTTTTTGGCATGTTCCCACTGTATTTGATTATGCAGTATTTGATGGTGAAGTCCATATATTACAACACTTATCGTTTATCCTAGTTGGCATGTTATTGTTCCTTTGTACAAGACAACTCGGAGAGTCACTAACTCTGTATCTTCTTGTTTCGTCAGTAGGTATGATGATATTGGCGGGGTTGGTCTTGGCTCTTGCCAACGGAAGGATTTACCTTCCTTACACAATGATCAGCCACAACGTTGCAGGAAATTATATGTTGGCCATGTCTATTGCCATAGCTGTAATTTGTTTGCCAGTTTATTTGATACGTAGGACTCTCCTCCATATTCGCACGATAACGAAATAGAGTTGATGTCAAATACATGAGATAAACTAGAAAGAGAACCAATATAGGAACTAAGCGGAACTTTCTGTCTGTCTAATTACAAGACACAGAAAATAAACTCCAACATACTTTTTTCCTGGATGGTGACAGAATCGTATGAATTAGACTTTGTTATTAGATCGAATTGTTTAATTCTAGTTTTTGCTCCAAGTTAGTGAGCGTTAATTTACGGATTGTCAACCAAGAATCTCCTAATAAGATCAAATACAACTGAAGGCTTTTCAACAAATGGAGCATGACCTGCACGTTCTATTTTCACAAGTTTTGAACCAACTATATTCTTCCTAAATATTTCTGCGTGTTCCATCGGAATTACCCTATCCTCAACTCCCCAAATTATGAGGGTGGGTATCTTTATTTTTTGAAGTCTTTCAGGACGGGGCTGAGTATTAGCACTATTCTCGAGGCTCATTCTAAATGCATTTTTGGCAGGTTCATTTGAAATATTATTTATGAATATCTCAGCTACTAATGGGGAAACAAATAGCGGATTACCAAGCATCTTTCTAAATATGGACATAACTTTATCATAGGAAGGATTCATGGCGACATCCAGATATTCTGCCAATAATGGCGTTGGTTTGTCAAGCATCCCTGATGAATCTACTAGTACCAATTTTCTGACTAGGGTAGGATATTTAATTACAAACTCGCATGCGATGTATCCGCCAAGTGAATGTCCCACCAGAATAATCTCGCTGTATTTTATCAATTCCTTTCGAATAAATTCTCGAAGGAATTCCACGAATTCGAGTATATTGTAACTTAGCGATGTAGGTTTGTCACTTTTTCCAAAGCCAACGAGATCTAACGCATAGGCACTAAAATAAAATGATATAGCTTCGGGTAGATCCATCCACCTGTCTGCAGCAGAACCTAGACCGTGAATAAAGAGAACGGGAATTGGATTTCCCCCATCCTTAGACTTGATATATCTTATTCTATGTCCCCAGATCTCTGTAAAGAATTCATTCAATCATTTTTAATTTGAAATGTCTGACATTAATAATTAACCCGACAGTTATGCCAACGATACTCTAATATTCGCTACCTATGCGGTTTTGTTACAACTTCTAGTAATATTTCAGAAATATGAATTATTAGACCATTAGAATAAAAGTCCATAATGAAGCATTTTTAGAATATTTCTGGGCACGAAAAATTATCGTACTTTCTTACTCAAAGATTCAGTTAGTCTCTTTAATGCTGCCGAAGCATCGAATCTGTCAAGGTGAACGTTAATTAGAACAAACTCTCGGCTATTTTCTTTTGCCTTTTCTAGAGCTGACTCGAATTCTATGTTACTATGGACATCAAAGCTGACACCTACTTTTAGAAGTTCGATTATTTTGGAATAATCCCAAGAGTACAAATCATTAAATGGGCCATCAAGAATAGTTCTTTCCGTTCTGTAGCCATCATTATTTAGCAATATAATAATGGGATTCAGTTTTTCACGTGCGACGGTGCTTAGCTCTGTTCCTGTCATCTGAAATGCGCCATCCCCTACAAGAACAATAGGTCTTATGCTTGGATTGGCAAGTTGGGCTCCAATTGAAGCGGGGATGGCGAAACCCATCGATAGATAATACGCAGGGGACAAGAATTCCGTTCCCTTATGAATAACGAGATCAAGACCCCCAAACAGCGCATCACCAACATCCGCTATAACCATATAGTCTGGCGTCAAGAATTCATTAAGCTTGCCAAAAAGCCCGTCGACAGTTATTTTGTCCCCGTTGGAAGGACGTTGTTGCAATTCCAAGATTCTTTCGCGCTTCCAACTAGTGTCTATATTTCGTTTTCTCAACTCGGCATTGTTTAGTTTTTCAAGAAAATCCCGCATTTCGACATTTTCATAGTTGTGATGTTTGATAGATAATTTTGAACTCGTGATGTTTATTGTCTTACCCTGCTCCACAGGTGTGGGAGAGTTTCCAAAATCAATGTCGGTCATAAAGGTACCTATTAGGAGAACACAGTCACTTGATTCAACATAATTTCTTACGTGTGCATAGCCCATAGCCCCTTCATAAACACCCAAGTATGAAGGATGGAGTTCATTTATAACTGACTTGCTCAGTGGAGTCGATACTACAGCTATGTTCGTTTTCTCGAGGAACTTTAAAAGTAATTCTTGCAATCCAAATCTTTGTACTTCAACTCCTGCAACAACGACGGGCATTTGTGCAGAATTTATCATTGAAACGGCCTCCTGTAGTGCTTCCCTAATTACAGAAGCGTCTGAATTGAACTCTGGTACCGAGCATATTCTAGGATTTGAAATTGTCTTATATACATTATCTCGTGGTAACTCGATATAAACTGGCATTTTATGTCTTATCGCTGCCGAGAGAACTCGTTCTATTTCTGCAGGCGCGTCTTCAGGATTATCTAATATCGTAGAAGCAATTGTTACGTTGCTAAAAATATCCTGTTGCGTATTGAAATCGCGTACCCTATGGTGCAGTAAGGGAGTTTTCTTTTTCTCAGACAGACCAGGGGCTCCGCTTATGACAACCACCGGAGACTTTTCAGCATAGGCCTCAGCCGTAGAATTCACTATCTTGAGTCCACCGACACAATAAGTAACACAAACTGCTCCCAGTCCTCTAACCCTTGCATAAGCATCAGCTGCAAATCCTGCGCTTTGTTCATCGCAGGTGTTGATGATCTTGATCTTGCTTTTTGTCAGCTGATCGTAAAATCCAAGCACATAGTCACCTGGAATACCAAAAATATGATGGACATTAAGACTGTACAGCTGGTCTATAAGATATTCACCTAAAGTAGTATGAGCTTTCGGCGATTCCATAGTATCAGAAGAATTACAAGTCATAGATTTAGATTTTGGTCCAAAGAATAAATTTCATCTATCTTATCTGTGGGATACGTTGATATCGAAATGTTCATACGAATACCAGTACATTCGATCTGCCGGAGAAAGCCAGGGCATATGTATGCTAGATACATCAGTTCTGAACTAGCCTTAATTCAGATCCTTTTAAGGAATAGTTTTGGCACTTTTCTTTTACCAGTTTGTTTCTAACGTCTTCTTGCTACTATCGTATGTGTCTGATCGACATACCATCTAACCTTGTCCTTAAAACCAGCCCACCAGTCCAAAAACATATCGCTAGTTTCCGCTTCAAACAACAAGAAACCATTATACTCAGTCCCCCAAGCATGATCATACTCTCCAAGCAATTCGATACCCGCAGGAAGACTATTTTTTAGTTCATGCCACTGCTTGTTAGCCTTCTCCTTCTCTTGGTCATTCATCGATCTAAACCTATAAAACACCAGCATGGTTGAAGTCATATCCACTTATGATTCCGATCTAACGCATTAATCTATCTTCGCATTACGAATTTGAGAGCAGAAGAAACTATGGACTAATGGTGAAAGAGAGGTTTGACGGATGGATTCAGCATAACGAGTCTATTGTTTATATCCCGTGGAGAATCGTTACCATAGATTACCAAAATCTCATCTCCCTGTCTTATGACATAATTACTTATTGAACTCACTTGATTTCCATTCAAAAAGAATTTTAGTTTTGCTTTGTCATTGCCACAATACTTTGTTCCATTATCAAGGATAAAGCAATCACGAATTATGTTCATGCCCAAACTGTTCAAAAAGTGTAAAAACGGTATATTGGATGCATGTCTGTGAATAGTTTTACCATCCCTATTTTCGACGTGAATCAATGGGATTTGAAGTTGATATTTTTCCTGAGAAAAATCAACTGTTGAGTTGTTGAGGACTATCGCAAATGTTGCATGCTGGTGATCAGAGTTGACAGGACCGTAAGATTGAGATGATTGACCATAACCCGCATTAATAAATTCGATCGAGTTTATCATTTTTTTCGCGATTGGGAGATTCCCTTCAAAATGATCTGCAAGAGCGTAGTATTGTATGAAATATGCTTGACTTCCTCGAATCGTCCCGACTTCAAGTGTCTTCAAGAAACTTGTGGAGTTATATCTTTCGCTGTACAAAATTGAGTAGGCCCGCAATCCGCCGAGTTTATCGTTCATGGACATAGAAAGTAACTTGAATTCGGGAGCATTTTGACTGTACTGATTTATGGTGTTTGCAACGTAATCTCCAACACTATCAAGACTGCCCAATTTCTCTATTTCCATCACGAAATCACCAAGAAGATCAGCAGGATTGTTATAGAAATAAACAACCCTTAGAGGGTTTTCAGATAGGTTATCTGCAACTTCAAATTCCCACTGTCTAGGAAATTCAATTCGAATTCCAAAGGTTGAGTTCTCATAGATTACATATTGTAGACTTTCACCATCAGATGCTGTGACGTCTTTATTTGCCTGGGCCCAAGTGGTAAGGTTACTAACTGAAGGTGTGACGGCGATAATAACAGATATTGTCAATAGGATCATAACAGAAAAACCAAAGAGCATTCTGAATGGCATTCTATTGACGTATGCTAAAAGCCCCCTACTTAAGTTGTGATACTCCTAATTTGTTTTAAATAGCCATAAACACTCTTCATCGTTGAAGATTCTTAGTAATTTTGTGCTAGATCAAAAGAGAGAGCATATCTATCGAACTTAAATTAGACAAGAGATAAGTAAGAGTTGAGGTCTAACTTGATTTGATTGGACAGTCGTGGCTATTATGCTATCCTTGAAGTATCTGAAAGGGCAAGCTTTCAAGAAATAAAACGGTCTTATAGAAAACTAGCCAGGAAATATCATCCTGATAGAAATGACGCATCAGAGGCTGAAGATACCATTAAAAAAATCAATCAAGCATTCGAAGTCCTTTCAAACAGAGAGAAGAGACGTCAGTACGATTCCGATATTCTTCTTACTGAGATCGTACCTTATGATCAGGAACCAACACCGAATGACCTTCACGAATCGTCATCAATAGGCTCTCAAAATTCAAGTGCAGGTTCTTTCAAACATCCAAATACATTTTGGAACAAAGCAAGCAATAATACTACGAATGACACTAAAACGATGTTGGATACTCCGAGAAGCCGATTTCATATTACGATCGAACCCAGTTTGTGTCTGGCTTTTGGGGGTTGTGAATCTATCGCCCCCCGCGTATTTGTGGTAGATAAAAATAAACGCATAAACCCGAAAGCAAAAGTAGAGTCAGAGACAGGTGACAATTTAGAAAGAATACTGCTTGCTGCTCAAGCCTGTCCGACAAAAGCAATCAAGATAATAGATAGATATACGGGAGATCAGCTATATCCTTGACAAAAATCTAGATAAGATGCGTCCAACGTAATATCTTGGTTCGTGTCTTGAAGCCAACAAAACAAATTATTCAGGAAACAATCTCATATGTTCGGCCATCATACATCTATTATAGACTACATCAATCCCATTCTCTAAGGCAAGTTTCTCAGCTTTTATATTGTGGATACCCTCCTGCAACCATATTACCCGAATTCCCACTTTCTGTATGATATCTTCTACGACTGGATAAACATCTTCTGATTTTCTGAATACATCCACAACATCCACTTTATCCTCTATGTCTGAAATTTTTTGAAAGCTTCTCCTTTCCAGTATTGTTGATGCAGTTGGATTGACTGGAATTACTGTGTAACCGTGTTCAATAAGATATCTTGGCACAAAATGAGACGGCTTTTCTGGGTTCTTTGACATTCCAACGATTGCAATATTCTTGAGGTCATAGATTGCCTTAATCTGTTCGTCGGAGTGTCTGTCCGTTTCTCCATCCATTGAGCAATCTACGCATACACCCAATAATAGTGTACTTAGGCACATTTCAAGTAAATATCTAATCGCCGTTGCAATTATCTTTTAGATCACATATGGTAATGGTCAGCACATCATACGACGACAGATTCCCTTCTTATGTAAATCTAGTACAAAAATATGCATCCAGACTTTGCAGTCCCCTAATAAATTATCATTAGTATTTATATTGAATTAGACCATGGCAAGTTGTGCCGAAGATAAACAAAAAAACACATGCATATAGTGCTCAAAGGTATGAGAGCAAAAAGGTAGAAAAAGCAAGGCGACGCAAACGAAATGTGCCCAGAGTATGATTTTGTATTTGAATTGGGTGTTAATCACGAACGATTCTGTGAAATTCTTAAAATATATATTAAAGTAGAAAATTTTATAATATTAACCTGCCATTTTATAAGATTTTGCAGACATATATCAGTAGTTAAAAAACTTTTAGGACAATACCTATATATTAGAATAAACTATATATATTAGTAGCCCAATGTTTGGAATTTTTATGGTGAATAAGGCTGGTTAAAGACATTTCTTTATTCACGGATCGTTGTCCTCGCTGTGGAAAAGGACCAATGGTAACAGATAACTCCAGTGGAGAAATGTTTTGTGGCAATTGCGGTTTTGTCATAACTGAGAGAATTGAAGAAACAGGGCCTGAATGGAGAGCATTTTCAAAAGAAGAACACGAGGATAGGAGTAGAGCAGGCATTCCAACGTCCCTTGCTATGCACGACATGGGTTTGGCTACAATAATAGGACCCATCGATAAAGACGCCTCAGGTAAGCCGTTATCGGCCTCAATGAAAAGTACAATAGAACGTTTGAGAACTTGGGATAGTAGAAGCCAGGTTCATGAACCCGTTGACAGGAATTTTAGACAGGCATTCAGCGAGCTGGATAGATTAAAGGATAAGTTAGCCGTCGGAGATGCTGTTATTGAGAAAGCAGCTTATGTTTATAGGAAGGCATTAGAAAAGGGCCTTGTAAGAGGAAGATCCATATCGGCGCTAGTGGCAGCTGCGTTATATGCAGCTTGTAGAGATACTGAAACTCCAAGAACATTGAAAGACATTGCAAATGCAAGTAATATCAAAAAGAAGGATGTGGCAAGATGTTACCGGCTACTTATAAGAGAACTTGATCTGAAGATGCCAGTAGTCGATCCTGTAAAATGTGTTGCAAGAATAGCAAGTAAAGCTGGTTTGTCGGAAAAAACCAAGAGAAAGGCTCTTGAAATTCTTAAGAAGGCTGAAGAGGGAAAGATTTCCGCTGGCAAGGATCCGATGGGTTTAGCCGCAGCGGCCTTGTACGTTGCTTGTGTCATGAACGGTGAGAATAAAACCCAGAAGGATGTTGCCGAGGCAGCAGGGGTAACAGAGGTAACTATCCGAAACAGGTACAAAGGACTTAAACTTCACTTAAAACTTTGATCGATGAAAACTTACCCAGATTTTTGAACCGTAGATATTTTGCGCTGGACTGAAGTCCGAAGATTCGACAGTATCACTTTAAGCAATTGGCAGTATTTAATCGGATAACGATATGTTTCTAATTATAATAACTGCCATTCATTTTTCGTTTAAATGTTGAAGGAATAGCATACACTATTTCTTGCTGTCTATAGCAACACAGAATAAAGCAAGTTGCAAGTGTGCATTGTCACTGCACTTCTATAGTGGGCTCAGTGAAACCCATTTTGACGAGATATTCTTTTACATCGTGCCTATGATCACCTTGAAGTAAGATGAATCCATCTTTAGCTGTACCACCGCAGGCAAGTTTACTCTTAAGCTCTTTTGCAATGTTATGGATATCACTCAACTTTGGATCTATTCCCTCGATGATAGTTGTTGTTTTTGAAAATCTTCTTTTCTCAAGCCTGACAACAATTCTAGTTTCTTCTTTATCAAGTTCACCGCATGCACAAAGGTCGTCTGGAAGGCCACATTTTTTGCATACCACAGCCATCTTTTTGTTAGTCTTGTTTCTTTTTTCCTATTATTAAGCATTGCCCGGTGCCACTTGATCAAATGCTCACTCTCAATACATTTCTAGAAATAGCGCTGAGATTGATAAACTGATAATGCGACCAATTTTTTGTTAATGCTAACTATTAAAATATTCTTTGAACAATAATTATAATAGTAAATGTACAAGTTTCATTTGCCTTCAATTGAAGATTTAAGCAGAATGAATAAAGGACAGCGACTTAATATCATAAGAAAATTTCTTGCGACTGCTAGGTATAACAGATTGATTGTACATCAAGAATTAGTAAGGAGTACATTTGAATTGCCCCTTAGACCCACTCTTAGTACTCTTAATCACATTCAAATTAGTAGTTTTTATGAATTTGTGGACAATTTCGCAAAGAATGGTTATCAGGACGAACTTTTGGAAGCAATAAATGAAGAGACCGTTGCATTAGAAAAGATAATATCCGCATATGAAAAAAGGATGGATGTAAATATATCCGATCAATCTAATTGAATATATGATTGTGGGTGCTAATAACATGTTGAATGTCTTCTGAAGAAAACGATGGAAACAAAAAGTTTGGAATCAGATCGGCTGCAGACCTTCTCACAAGAGGAGGAACTCTCGTTCGCGAACCCTGTGAGAGTTGCAATGGAGTCCAGATCCAATTCGGGAATAAATTAACCTGTATAAATTGTGGTAATACCAGGGATGTCGAAAAGAGAAATGACACTATTTCAAGGAGTACAAGCGATTATGATAAAGAGAAATACCGTCCAACAAACGATGCTAGTCTCAAGTTAACAAAGGACACCTACGAGAATGAGTTCCACGATAGGCTTTGTTCGTCGGTAAAGCAAAGAATCTTAGATTTGATTCCAGATTCAAAAATTAGCAAATCCGTATCGGAGGAATTGGCCAGGGCACAACTAATAGAAATTTATTTGCGAATCTTAGAGAGATTTGAAAAGATTTGAGTTAATTGGATTGTAAAACGGAATGTATTTAAGGCATATAGACAGTCCCTATCGTAAGATGGGCGAAGGAAAGAAGAAGAATGCACCTCTGCCGGCCTCCAGTGCAGGCTTGTTAAGGTTCTTTGAGGACGAAACCAGGGGCGTAAAAGTCAAACCGGAAATTATACTTGGAGTAACAGGTGCACTCATAGGCATATCCATTATCATTAGATTAATATTTCCAGTGTGACAATTGAAGGTTGTACGCGAAGTAGATAGCGTAAGTAGTATACATAAGCGTTGGTTTTTTACCCTAATTAATCCGTCATCCGACAAAACTTCACTTGTAGTTTATGAACTAACGGCGGCTATCATAGTCTGTATATATCAGTTACTAACACCTGATAATGCTCTTGCATTTGGCATTGATATTGCCATAGCTATAGGTGTGGTTTCGACTGGCATATTTCTAGATTATGTTCTTCTCCGAGGAACACCAGTAAATAAGATTTCCAAGGTTATCCATGTTTCGGCATTTGCAAACTTACTATGGGTAATGACAATAATACTAGGAATGGTAACGAATTTGATCTTGGCAAAAACTACTGATATATCTGCTTATATTATTGCAGGTATGTTCATGGCCATCGGGCTTCGTTATGGGATTTTTGTATCAGTATTTGGCGCAGGAATTTTAAGATCGATCGGTGTGGCGGTATTCATTCCCTTAATCTTTTTAATAGTATTTTTACCATATTCTGCATTTAATCTAAGCTATTTACTTATTGCAACTATTTTGGGGATTATCATTATATCAATAGGTATTATTTGGTCGTTTCTTGCTGACAGATCCGGAAGACCGGAGGTAAAAAGTACTTTTGAAATACTACAAGCATTCCTCTCGGCTTGGACTGACAATAGCCAGGAACGTATGGAAAGAATATTTGAATCAAGAGCTTCTGTTAGTGAAGTGTCGACCCAGTTGCTAGTTTTCAAGAGTCCAGGGAGAGAAGGCATTTTTCTCATCCTACCAGAAGTGCATCCAGGGCCTTTTAGTGCCATTGGAGGAAGCAACCTTCCCTATCGGTTGTTTAATTTTTTTCAGAAAAGAGCAATTATCTTTCACAGTATTTCTGATCACTCTCTAAACTTACCGTCCAGCTCGGAGGTAGAAAAATACCTAGAGACAATGAAATTTTCTGAATTAAAAAATGATGATGAATATTGTAGTCCACCGATCCAAATCAACGCCCCAAAATTCACCATTACAGGGATTGCATTCTCAGCATTTGTCCTTATCCTTGTGTCGAAAAATACTGGAATGGAAGATTTACCATTTTCTTTCCGTTCATTATTAGAAGATAAACTTCCTGAGCTTGGGCTTAGTGGACTCTTTCTAGTTGATGCACACAATGGAATTGGGGAAAAAATCACTTCTGATGAGGAAAAGGTTCTTGCGGATTTGACAATCAATTGTTTGAGTGAACTGAAGGACACAAAACGTTACAATTTCAAAATTTCTTATAATAATACCGCGAGCGGCTATCCTGGTATTGACAAAGCTGAGGATATTGGTGAATCAGGGCTGGGGGTCGTTGGATTTGAAATTGATGGTAAGCATTATATCATAGGATGGGCTGACTCTAACAATCTTTCTTCTGGCCTTAGGGATAAAATTCTTGGTCGAGCCAGACAGGAGGGTATTAACATGTTGGAAATAATTTCTTCCGATACACATTCCACTTCGGGTAAAAGAACAAGACAGGGGTATTACTCACTTGGGGACGTGACGAATCATAATTGGATATCAAACATATTTCTGGATTTATCAGAAAAATCACAAAAAGACTCTCAGCCTTCACGGTGTCAGGTATTTCATATAAAATCCAAAGTAAAACTTATGGGGCAGGATCAATTTAATCGATATTCCAAAGCCCTAGACAAATCCATGAACATATCCAAGGTGTCCTTGGCTATTACTGCCATCATCTACATAGTAATGCTCGTTATGATTTGATACTCCGAACTGGTAAAAATGATTTATCAATTGTACTTGGTTCAGATTGTTGGAAAATTGTAGGTTATTGTGCGAATTTCTTGTGACTGTCACCACAATTCAAAACCTATTTTTCAACTAGAGCCCTATGTAGCTTCTGGTACTTTGAGGGACCATACCTCTGCAGTTGACTTGATTTTTCAACAACGCTTGATTGAAGGGATTTTTTGTATTCCTCTATCATAAATTGGATATTTTTTGAATTCAATCCAAGAATCTGACATGCAAGTATTGCGGCATTTAGTCCTCCATTTATTGCCACACAGGCTACTGGTATGCCTGGTGGCATTTGTACAATGGATAAAAGTGAATCAAGCCCACTAAGAGTTTTAGTTTGTATTGGCACGCCCACTACAGGTAATGTCGTGAGCGAGGCCACCATGCCGGGCAAATGGGCCGAGCCTCCCGCACCGGCAATAATCACACTCAACCCATTCTTTCTTGCATCTTTGGCATATCGAACCATAACATCAGGAGTTCTGTGGGCAGATACAATCTTTATCTCAGCAGGGATATCGTTATCTATGAGAAACTTGAATGCCTCCTGCATTACTTCGAGGTCAGAATCACTTCCCATTATTATTCCCACTAGTGGCTTAGCCAATTGTGTTAACGTGTTTATCGCGTTCCACAATTAATGCTTTCCTTGCTCTTTCAGCTTTTGTTATTGCCTCTTCTATTGACTCGGCAGTTATCGTCATATGACCTAATTTTCTCTGAGGTTTAGTAACCATTTTTCCGTAAAAATGTAGTTTCAGACCCGAGATTTCTAGGGCGTCCTTGATTCCACTGAAGATGTATGGACCCGAGTACCCATCTATTCCCAGTATATTTATCATCACCGCTGGAGATAATAATCTGGGTTCAGTCAAAGGCAATCCGAGTATTGCTCTAATGTGTTGTTCAAATTGAGAAATTGAGCAGGCCTCAATCGAATAGTGACCAGAATTGTGTGGTCTTGGTGCAATTTCATTTATTAAAATATCTCCGTCTTTTTTGAGGAACATCTCCACCCCAAATATTCCAGCACCATTAAGGGACTGTATTGCTCTCTCTGCAGCATCTTTCGCTTTCTTCGCCACCTGGGCTGAAATACGAGCAGGTGCTATAGTGGTATTTAATATGTTCCTGTCGTGGATATTCTCAACAACAGGAAATGATTCAGTCTGTCCCGTTGTACTCCTAGCTACCATTACTGAGATTTCCTTGCTAAAAGGCACAAACTTTTCTACCATACATGCCCTGCCAAGAAAATGTCTCAACCCATCTCCAATATCTTCTTCAGAACGAATTAATAAATTCCCCCTCCCGTCATACGAATCTTCACATGCCTTAAACAACAACGGATAACCAAATTCTGAGCACGTACCCCGCAATTGATCTCTAGACGTTATTGGTTCGAAATCAGGCAAAGGAACTCCTTTCGCCTTGAGAAACTGCTTCTGTTTTAACTTGTTTTGTATAATACTTAATGTTCGTGGTGCAGGATGTACAGGATAATTATGCGATTCCAGGTCTTCCAAAACTTGAGAATTTGCAAGCTCAATCTCATATGTCAAAACATCTGAAATGCTTGCCAATTTCCTAATTGACTGCTCGTCTTTAAAGTCGCTGACAATTAGATTATCTGCTAATGTGGATGCAGGACAATGTTCGTCAGGGTCTAATATCGCCAGCTTCATGAACATTCTTTTTGCCTCAAAGGCCAGCATTTTGCCTAGTTGTCCACCACCAATAATTCCCAAAGTCAGTCCGTTTGTGCTTGAAAAGCTATCGACAGCAGAAAATGAAGACAACAAATGCGATACTACAGCATAACAAATTAAAAGTATCGAGTGTTTTAAACTTTAAATGGACATTTAACGACTGATGAACATGAGTCTAAGAGGAAAAGTTGCTATTGTAACTGGTGCAGGCGGGGGTGTTGGAAAAGCTACAACTAAACGGCTGGCACAAGAAGGTTGTAGAGTGGTCCTCATAGGACGAGACCGATCAAAACTTGCAAAGGTGGCAGCAGAAATTAAAGACAGCAAAAACACACTTCCAATAAGCGTGGACATAACTAAAGAAGCAGAAGTGCTGAGCGCAGTTGAGCAAACCATCTCTGCATATGACACCGTAGACATCCTTGTGAATAACGCAGGAGTTTTAAACGATCCTACTCCGTTCCACATGATGACAGAAGAACAATGGGGCTCTTTGCTGTCGACTAACCTCATAGGTACGTTTCAAACTACTAAAGCAATATTGCCCATAATGATTCAAAAGATGAGTGGAAATATAATCAACATCTCGTCCCTCCTTGGCGTCCGTGCAATACCCAATGTGCCGCTCTCAGTTTATGGAGTAACAAAAGCAGGAGTCATCATGTTTACGAAGAGCATAGCCGTGGAATACGGACCTTATAACATACGATGTAATTGTATTGTCCCCTCGACTATAAGGAGTCCAATAATTGAGCCATATCTTCAAGATGAAAAAGCAAGATCAGTTTTAGAATCCTCATTCCCACTGCGAAGAATAGGCAATCCAGAAGATATATCCGGCGCTGTTAGTTATCTGTGCAGCGAAGATTCGAGTTGGATTACTGGGACGACCTTAACCATTGATGGTGGACTCTCGGCAAGATAGAATCTAGTCAATCTGATGCTTTCAGAAGGGATGTTCTTTTTTTCTTGACGAGTGGAATAACTTTTTCGATAACGATTTCATGAAAGTTATCTGTGTTTGAGTCAAAGGACATTAGTAATACGTATGATAATCGTCGGTTATCATCTGTTATCGGAATGGTAGCTCTTATAAGTTTGGCATAATGCGAACTCGCGTACAATATTTTTCCAAGTAACACTTCCCATCGAAGTCTAGTATATTGTCTTGTGGCTGCGGTTATAGCATATTGTGCCCTTTGTTCGAACGATAAGAGTGGCTTAAGGCCCTTTCGTTGCGAAACTCCTACAAGTATTCCATCTTCGTTAGCGATTCCCGTGAACCTTATAGAAGGATCCAGAGCTACAACAGAGCGACATAACGACGCATAGATTGGCTTTTCCAATGCCCTGCCTATCACACACCATAATTTTAACTTCTTGTTGAAAAGTGATTGTAGGACAAAATTTTCATCTCGTAGTATTCTTGTTAATTTACTGCAAGATTTGACGATTACGCATAGAACAAATTATACCTCAATAATAAGTTTGGGAGTGATTTCAAATTTCAATTTTTGCGAAAGTTTGAATCGCTATGTATTCGAAATGGAGATCATCATGAAGTGTTGTGAATTGAAAAGACGCTATCCAGTCTAAAATATTCTAATTCTGCAGTGGCCATTTACGTTTAATTTCAATCAAATCTATTTCAGAGACATCATGTTTGCTTTCGATGAATAACTCATGATTAATGGGTATCGATATCTTGCAAGTGTACTGTCCAATCTACAAGTGTCAAAACATGAGTGTCAAAGGTGAGTAGTGCTAATCTCTCTACACTAATTACTCCATACAGCAGCACTTTTACAATGCTTACAAGGTGGGAAGGTCTCTCCCGCCGACAATGGTATATTTCGCTCATCTTTCGTAGGTTGACAAGCTGTATTTTCCATATGTTTTACGAATTTGTAAGTACCCGTGGATGGTGTTTTTTCTCCAGTATGAAATTCAGTCATATGGTCAGTAACGCGTGCATGCGTAGTTAAGGGTTAGTAAAAATAAACTGGTATTATAATAAAAGATAACAAAAGAAATCGAATTGTGGAAATTACTTTACGTGACAATGAATTACAATGTTTACTTGATGATAGAAACGATTGTGTCCATGTTGGATTCGTCTATTCGCTACCGGAGTTGTATTTCATGCTAACACCAAAAGAGATCAAAAGATCAACGGATTTGTAACAGATGCAAGTCCCTTCATTACTCTTTTATTTGCGAATTATGGAAGTCGGTATTCTATCTAAGATCCGATCATCCCTGGCAATTTGATGGGTTTCCTATAATCTTTAGTTATGTTAATACCATGATCACCGGTTATCTTTACAATATTCAAATTACTACCTTCAGGAGGAGAAAGTCCAATTTTTTCCCCAGGATTTATTATGTTAATCGTTTCATTCTTAGATCCGTAGTCAACAGTGATATGTGTTAATGGTAACTTACCTGTATTGGTCAGGATAACTCTGGTATTGATGAAAAGGGATTGTTCGTCCTTCATAGCATCAACTCCCAACGAATAATCTTCTCGTGCAAGATTAGTTAACATTAGATAGGACACAATAGCGACTGCACCGGCGCCCAAAGCAGCTGCGCCGATTAAGTTAATCCTTTGCATATCTATTGTATTTGCATTAGTTATTTAAGGACATACAAAATTAAGGAGAAGATACAGGTAGGCGGGTTTTCTAAACTCCCTTCATCTGCTCCCTGGTCCTAAATGTCGGTTTTATTCCTAAAGGAGTATAGTCTCCTGTGGAGCATGAAAAGCATAGATCTTTTTCATCTATCCCTATTGCTTCAGCCAGAGTTGATGTATCATTATAGACAACATTGTCTGCCCCAATCACATTCGCAACTTTTCTCGCCAGATCTTCTCCCGAATCGACTGGTGCTTGTTGGTAGGCTAGGAGTTCTTCTTGTGAGGGAAAATCTATTCCTGCATAACAGGGAAAACGAATTGGTGGAAATGTAACTATTAAAGAAATCTTTGATGCCCCAGCCAGCCTAAGGGTTTTCATAATAGATTCAGAACTTGTGCCTCTAACTATACTGTCGTCTATAACAACAACATGCTTACCTTCAATAACTTGTTTAATAGGAATAATTCCTTTATTTATGTCGACTCGATCTTCCTGATATGGTTCTATGAAGCTCCTCATTGAGCCCTTCTTCCTATATCTGTCTTTCAACAACCCTTCTTCAAAAGGAATACCCAATTCCTGGGCGTACCCCAATGCTGCCGGTCTTGCAGAATCGGGAACAGGGATAACTACATCTGCATCGGGAAAAGGATACTTGCGTGCAAGGTAGTGACCGACTCTCTTTCTAGCTTCATAAACAACTACTCCTTCTACTGTGCTTGCAGGATGTGCGAAATACGTGAATTCAAAAGAGCAGTGTGCGTGTCGTTTTTCATTTGCGAATTTCTGATGTTCAACACCGTCTGATCCCAGTTTTAATAACTCACCGGGTTCAACATCGCAGATTAAATCGCCACCAACTGAATCGATTGCGCATGATTCTGATGCAACCATGTGAGTGTTTGATTCAGGTATATGTCCCAGAACCAATGGTCGAAATCCTCGGCTATCACGGGCAGCATAAACTGATCCATCGCCAGTAAGAAATGTAAAACAAAAAGAACCGACCATTTCATCCTTCAATATACCCATAGCTTCAACGATGTTTCCCTTGACCTGAAGGTGCATCAATAGTCTTTGTGCAGCTACAAGCGTATCACTCATTGTTTGTGGTGTAAAAGTGCAACCTCCAACCATGCCTGACAACTCCTCGGCGTTAGCAATAGTTCCATTATGTGCGATACACAAATCCTTGATCTTTAAAGGTTGAGCATTTTCCAAATTGCTCTTTCCTAAGGTGGAGTATCTTACATGTCCTATTGCTGCGGGAGAATTATATTTTTTTACTAGACCTCTGAATAGTTTGGCGGATGAAGATACAAGACCAAGATTCCTGAAGGGAGGCTTCGAAGGTACGGCAAACCCCCACGATTCTTGACCTCTATGCTGCAGTGACCTGAGGGAATCTATAACGTATGGGATTACATTGTGACCACTTGCCGAAAATATTCCGACAACCCCACAATTTTCATGAACCATTTCAGCTACAATGAATGTTTGACTAAAAGGGACAAATAAGAGTTACTTGGCCAAATGTTGCACAATGAGTACGATTTCAATTTTCGATATCAGCTTTCATAGTACCCCTTCATGATCCTATCAAGATTTTCGTAACTAGCGCGGGCTTTTTGCAATGGTATACTAATAGTCCTCTTTTTGGACTGTCTTAAATCAATAGTGCCATCGTAATCGCCTGCATGTCCAATTTCCGAATAGGAGCATCCCAGTTTATCAAGTAATATTTCTGCTTCCGATGTTTTCTTGGTTGCAAATAAGTATCTGGAATTGGTCTCTGAGAATAGTAAATAATCTAATCGCTTGCACCTGTTGGGAATTCTTTCCAAGTCAATAGAAATGCCGATATTTCCCTGCAATGCCATTTCTATCAAAGATATGGCTAATCCACCTTTAGAGCAATCATGGACACAGTTTGTAATTTTCTCATGGATCAATTGTAGAATTGAACTTCCCTGAAGTAGGTCCGTATTCAGATTTAATGCCGCAACCCTTCCTCCTACACTCTGATGATAATTTTCGAAATATTCAGATCCGCCCATTTCTTCGCCAGTTAACCCAATAATGAACAGCGAATCTCCAGATTCCAATTTTGATCTAACGATATTAGTCCTCCCTTCAATTAGTCCGATTGCGCCTATCACTGGAGATGGTTTTATTGCTCCCCTTCTTGTTTCATTGTAGAAGCTTACTTTCCCCCCAACAACAGGAATTGACATAAACTTGCAAAAGTCAGCTATGGCTTCTATGCTTTTTCTAAAAGTCCAATAAATACCTGGTCGTTCAGGACTCCCAAACTGCAAATGATCGATAACCCCAATTGGTTGTGCTCCAGTACATCTGATATTTCTACAGGCCTCCGATAAACACCCCAACGTTCCCTCATAGGGATCAAGATAGCAATGTTTTGAATTTCCGTCTATTTTAAGGGAAATAAAACGGTCATTATCAATCCTTAAGACTGAGGCATCTCCTTCGCCTGGCTTAATGACTGTTCTTGTCCCCACTTCATAATCATATTGCTGATAAACCCATCTTTTGCTTGCAATATTAGGATTTGACAACATCTTCAAGATGACCTTCTCGTAGTCTTTGACTTCGGCGGGTTCAACAAAATCTTTCTTGATCTTTCTCAAATATGATGGCCTAATTGATCTACGATTCACTAACGGCGCATTCGCAAGCAAACTCGATTTCATTCTAGCAATGGATCTTCCATTTAACAGAATAACAAGATCTGCGTGATCCTTTACTGTACCTATGTTCGAATGCGTGATCCCAAATCGGTCAAGTATTCGTGTGAACTCATGCTGTTTCTTTTTGCATACTATGTATATCATTCGCTCTTGTGACTCAGAGATCATGATCTCATTTGGTAAAAGAGACGGAATTTTTTTGTGAACTGACGACAATTCAACCTCGAAACCCATTTCCACACTGTCAGACAATTCTGAGAGACAGCATGCCAATCCTCCACCTCCCAGATCTTTTATAGCTTTAATGCATCCGTTTTTTACTGCCTCTCTTGTTGCTTCGATCAACAATTTCTCTAAAAAAGGATCAGGGATTTGAACAGCAGATCGGTCTTTTACTAACAATTTCGATGCAAACGAAGCACCGTGAATGCCGTCTCGCCCCGTAGGATTTCCTGCAAGTATAATTAGATCATCATAATCTGCTTCATTGGGAATAATTTCATCTTTTCTACCAAGGCCTATTGCAGCAACATCAACAAGGCAGTATTCGCGAAAGGATTTGTCAAATTCGACTTCGCCACCTACAGTAGGGATCCCAATACAATTGCCATAATCCGCAATTCCCTTAACCACGTTCTTAAAGAGCCACTTTGAGCTAGACGAGTTGCTATTTTCAATGGGCGCAAATCGAAGCGCATTGAGAAGACATATAGGCCTCGTCCCCATGGAAATGATATCACGTATAACGCCTCCAACTCCAGTTGCGGCGCCGCCGTACGGATCAACTGCTGAGGGATGATTGTGACTTTCAATATGGATAGTAATAACATCTCCATTGCCTACGTCCAATACGCCTGCATCGTATCCAGGTCCTACTATAACGTTAGTTCCTTTGGTTGGTAATAATTTAAGTAACATCTTGGAAGACTTATAAGAACAATGTTCGGACCATTCGGTACAAGTCATATCAAGTTCAAGTGGGTTGGGTGTCCTACCTAGTTGCCTAGTCAGATAATCATCTTCGGTAGGAGATAACACGTCGTTTTAACGCCTCCGCTTATTTACAGGTTTTTTCCTAGACAGAAAAAGCATTAACGATTGGAAAATTAAGATAGCATTATTTGTTAGTCCATGAGGCATAAGTATCTGATCTGAAGCTCTTTCTGGATGAGGCATCATACCCAAAACGTTTCCGTTATCGTTGCATATTCCAGCAATAGATCCAATAGAACCGTTGGGATTTTCATCTTTATACTTGAACACTATTTGTTTATTTTTCTTCAAACTCTCATATGTGTCTTGATCAATCACATAGCGCCCCTCACCATGTGCAACGGGAATGTTAATCAATTGATTATTATTTAGCATGCCCGTAAAAGGTGTTGAGGTATTTAATACCTCCATTCTAGTCCACTTACATACAAAGTTTAGCCCTCTATTCATCAACAAGGCTCCCGGCAACATTCCAGATTCTACAAGTATTTGAAAACCATTACAAATTCCCAGTACAGGCAAACCTCTTTCAGCCAATTTTTTAACCTGTCTGACAATTGGGCTACGGGCCGCAATAATTCCTGCCCGTAGTCTATCACCATAGGAAAACCCTCCCGGAAGTATAACGGCGTCAAATTCATGTATAGAATCAGTCTTGTGCCATAAATATTCTGTTTTGAGTTTCAGGATGTTGTTTAATACATTAAATACATCACGATCGCAATTACTTCCAGGAAAAACTACTAGGCCAATCTTAACCATTTAGAGGATGGTTTGATCCTCCATATCACTTTTATTAATAGATTGGGCCAGATGACAAGCATTGATTTGGTTTTTGGAGCTCATTTCAAAATATTTATTTTGACTGTCATTTATTAAATACACTCATTGAACGATCTAGTACAAGACATTATGACGAAGGACGTTGTAGCCGTTGATGAAAATATGACGGCTTTGGATGCAGCCAGGCTAATGACTGAAAAGGGGATAAGCTCTTTAATAATCGAAAAAGATCATGCTCCTGTAGGAATAATATCTGAAAGGGATTTTGTCAAGAAAATATGCCTAAAGGACATGCTGCCTTCCACCATAAATGTTGGAAGCATAATGTCTAAAATTCAAACCTACGCTAGCCCTGATACCCCTGTAGATGTTGCCGTACAAAGGATGGTCAATCACAAGATCAGAAGACTTCCTGTAATTTCCGATGGCAAGGTTATCGGAATAATCACTGTGACTGATTTGGCAAAACACCTCAGAACAATCCTGTTGATCGAAGGAATACTTTCCGATGAAAATTAAAATCATCTTGTTTCTTATTAAGAGAATCATTTGATAATCTACTAGCGGGATCTATTCTTTGTAAATTCGGACATAGAGAATTGTTTAACCAAGTTAAGATCCAAAAGTATAAAAGCATTCCATGCCCGTTGTAGCTAATAGGATGGAGTTTAAAAATCTTGTAGCCCCAGTGGCACTGTTGTCTATCCTAAGTTTGGGGTTTGGAAACATGCAGGCTTTCGGTCAGCCCATGACAAAGGATGCGAATTTGAGAATAGATTCTACAGTACAAGGATTATCATTTCCTACTAGCATGTTGTTTCTGGATGCAGATCACATTTTGGTTTTAGAAAAGGAAGGGAATGTTCGACTTGTCTCTAATGGTGTTTTAGAACCAAGCCCTGTCCTTTCTTTGCCTGCAGTAAATAAGAATGAGAGAGGACTGCTGGGCATCGAAAAGATTGGAGAGAATGTGTTTTTGTACGTTACAGAATCTGATGGTGGCGCGAAGAATAGAGTATACAGATACGACATAAGTGGGTCTTCTTTAACAAATCAGAAGTTGATTCTGGATCTTCCTGCCGGACCTGGAACTAATCATCAAGGAGGAAAATTAGTTTCGGGAAAAGACAATTCACTTTATTCTGTTACAGGCGAACTACAACGAAATGGCAAGGACCAGAATATTAAAGATGGGCCAGATCCTGATTTCAGTGGTGCAATTCTTAGAGTAAATCCGGAAAATGGCAGCCCTGCACAGAACAATCCTTTCCCTACAAGTAATTCATCATCAGATCCGCGGGGTCATTACTATGCGTATGGCATCAGAAATAGCTTTGGACTCGCGATAGACCCTGTGACTGGTTCATTATGGGACACGGAAAATGGCGAAGATGTATATGATGAGATCAATCTAGTGACGCCAGGATTCAACAGTGGTTGGAAACTAGTGATGGGTCCAATATCAAGTAGCGGCGTTTCTGAATCGCAGTTGGTAAATTTTCCAGGTTCAAAATATTCGGATCCAGTGCTAAGTTTTAAGGATCCAATAGGAATTACAGACATAGAATTTCTATCTTCGAATAAATTGGGGGACAAATATACTAACAATGTATTCGTAGGAGATATTAAGAACGGAAACCTGTATTTTTTCCAAATGAATGAAGGGAGAAATGGGTTTAATTTGGCCTCACCTGGCTTAGATGACAAGGTCGTCGATAACAGTCAAGAACTCGATTCTGTTGTTCTTGGGTCTGGATTTGGTGGAATCACGGATATTGAAACTGGACCTGACGGATATCTTTATGTTCTTTCCTATGATGATGGAATTATATACAAGATCAGCAATTCTTAACAGTAACGTATGATTTAAATCGTTTAGGTCAATGCCTGACTCAAATGAGCTGGAGTGTCATAGATTTAGAAGTCGAGTAATATTTTTTCACCACCGTTTACTCATACTATCTCCTGTACAAATGTACGTGTTATTTCAATTTTTTAATGCTAGATTATCTAGTCAATCAGGACTAATACCATCTTTGCTTACATGGGAAATGTGTCTCAGAAACGAACAGAGGTTACCGCAACATAGAAAAAAAGAAAAATAAACAAAACATCTGTTGATCATAAATAGGAAGTTTTTCAAGTGAAGATATCTGAATAAGTTTGCTGTGCAATAGGCGAGCAGCGGGACTTTCGGAACGGAATCATGAAACGTTCTCGTGGATCTCATTGTACTTCCTTGATCTAATATAGTCAGTCTTGAATTTCTTCAGTTCATCGTAAATCTCGGTGTCCTCGACTGCACCGACCAAGAGCTGGTTCAACATTGCCTTCGACAATATCTCAACAGGCATTGGTAGTTCTTTCATGGCAGAGGATATGGCTTCCTGTATGCTTCCCGAAGTAAGAATTATTCGTTGATAGGGATTGGCCGCAAGTATTCGCTTTGCAATCTCAAGTCCATTCATGTCAGGCAGTACTTGATCTAATATCACAACGTCATACGGGCACATAAGGGAACTATTAAAATCCTTAGGCCGTACCACTTGTAAGTTTTTACGATATGTGTTTATGCAATTACCACCTGTCTCAGTAATTTTAACTTGATGACCTCTGTTTGCTAGAATAAATTGATACAATAATGTGGTCGCTCTTTCATCCATACCTACCAGTATTTTCATTTAGTAAAAATATAAGAGGAACATAGTATTATTTGGTTTTTTATATTTCACAGATTCATTTTATTGGGAAATTTATTCTCGAAAATCGTTGATATAAATCGTATGAGCAAATATGGGTACCTCCCTTACTGTCGATTCGTATAGAAGTGTATGAAAAACACTTGCATATCTCAATAACGAGATATTTTGATATAAAACCATCTATATTGAAAGATTTTAAACTACTTGAACTCAAGGTAACCAGTTTGACTGGACTTCATACTTTGACTATTTACCGTAACCAGGAAGACAAATTCGCACATGCTCTACATTTTTTAAAAGAAGGACTAGAAAATAACGAATCCATAGTACTTATCACAGATTATCTTAGCAAAGAGAAAGTACTTGATGTAATGCGTGATCTATGGGACACTGACTATGTAGACACTCTTTACAAGGACGGTGATATTACAATTGTTACGACAGCAGAATGGTATTTCAGAGGCCATTATATGAAAATCAATAACAAGAAAGTAATGAAGTGTTGGAACGACGTAACAGATAAGGCTATATTAAGAGGCAAGAGAGGACTTAGAGCTTTTGGAGACGTCAAGTTGTTTTTCGAACATGGACTAACTGATGAACTGATTAGCTATGAATCGGAGTTTCACAGGAAGCCATATTTCTCATTAAAAATAATCTGTGCATATCTTGAATCTGAAATAATATCACTACCACCTCAATTATGTGAAGCGCTACAACGACATCATAAACATGTGTATCTGGTTCCCTAAAATATAACTAAATGGAATAAAATTCATGATAAAACCTAAGAACTAAGAACTAAGATTAGGAGTTGATATTCCTGGCCTTTGGGTAAAAATGATCCCAAATCTGTTAATTCACACTAACAATATTCTGTGAAAATCATAAACACCCATTTAAACAAACTGGAAACGTTTAGGAAGTGAATTTTGTGTATTTTGCAATTAAGTAGTACCAAATTGAATAGGAGAACATACTCCGTAAACCATGTTTGCATGCTAATTTGGAAGGACTGATAATATCCTTCTTCATAGTTTAGCAATGGATCTTCAGGTGAGTAATCAAGATACAATGAGAGATCATCACGAACAGAATGTGTTACCTCAGAGTAATTCGTTACCAAAGTATAAGATCTCGCCACCAATTTTGAAACACGCCGTTTAACTATTAAGGATCGAGTCAGATGCATGCTTTCAAAAATGGCTTTATACCTTTCAACCATGATCGTGTTTATGTCGTTTGTTCTCGGCGAATCTGAATCTTGGGCATGGCATTTTTGTTAATTTGCGGTTACTAGTAAAAATAACAATCAAACTGTCGTATGAAGAACATTCGTTTTAAAAGAAAGCAGGAGATGATCGTTACGAGTTCAAATTACTATAAATTCTTATACTCTGTCCAGTAAGCAAGGCATTCAACAACCGCCTACCGTTCTCTGATCTTTTGTCTATCTTAATTCTTGATTTCTTGCCAACTTGATTACTGCAAATGAATTCATCCTCAATATACAAATCAACTTTTTTGCCCAATGCGTCACCATCTACTGTGAAAACGATTCCAGATCCAGACTCGACAATATCAAAATTCACCTCCCTCCCTAAGGCAGGTGTTTTCATTTCAACATCAATTTTTATTCCTAACAAGTCTTCCAGTTCCGTGATTGTCGCGCCACCTTTACCAATTATCCTGGGTATAACGTCCTTTTGAACTCGAAGTTTTATCCGATTGTCTGAAATAATAATTATCTCAGCATTTGGATCAAATCTCCGTACTACTTCCTTTATTCTTGCCTCAGCCAGCTTCTTAACCGCACTTTGAGTTTGTATCTTTTCACCTATTTCTTTTACTGGCACTACTATGTTTTCTTCCCCGTATGTGTATATCTCATATTCAACGTCCCCTGATTCGAAGTCTCGCACTTCAACAAGCGGTCTTGCCAGATCCGCTTCGGTCATCCCGTGAGGGACTTTCACGGTCAATTTTATTTCATAGACTTTTTTTACCATTCCACCACTCATGAATATTATCGTATCTACAATCTGGGGTATCATTCCCAATTCGATCTTACCAATAAATCTCTGTACTGCATCCAATGGAGAGCTCGCATGTACAACGCCAATCATTCCCACTCCAGCAAGTTTCATATCAGCAAAAACCTGAAAGTCCCGGTTCCTTCGAATTTCATCAAATATGGTATAATCTGGTCTCACAAGTAAGAGGATATCAACGGCTTTTTCAAAGCTTCCTTCAAGAGGCGCATATTGGGTTACTTCTTCGGGGACTTGCAAGTCTCTAGGGGATTCGAAAGTCTTAACTATCTTACGTTTAGTTACGTAGAATTCGGCCAAACTACTGGCGAGCGTACTCTTTCCTGAGCCCGGTGGACCAGATATTATTATTCCTTCTGCTTTTTCGGATAGTCGGGCAACAAGTTTTTCGCTCAATACATAATCGTCAATGGTAAGTTTTGCTATTGGTTTGACTATAGTAGCTTCCAATCCGTCGGAAAATGGTGTTCTAGTGATCGCTATTCTATATTTCCCAAGTTGAATAACCGTGGCACCAGTTCTGCTGATCTCTATAGATCCAGTTTCTGAAGATCGTGATTCTTCTGAAATCTCCTTGACAAGTCGTGAAAGCTCTTGATAGTCAATCTTTTTGTCACCAATTCGAACTAACTCCAGATTGCCGGGTACCCCCTTCTTTGCAAGTGGATAAGTCCCTTCCTTCAAATGAATACTCATAGTCTTGTCATCGAAAAATTTTTCGAATTCAAGTGGCTTGGATATTTTAGGTGGGCGCACGTGAATACACTTGATACCCTGGGCTTCTGCAACCATTGACTGGACAAAGTCGGCTGTAACCAAAACAGCATTTTCTTGAAGAGCTACATCCTTGATAATTGAATCTATACGTCCATGTTTTGCGAGTTTTATTTCATCAAGTTCAGGACGTGATCCGATGAACTTTAGGTTTATGTTTCTGGCTGAACATTGTTCTCTAATTCTCTTTATTTCAACGAGCCCGACCATTCCGTGCTCCTTGCTAGTCGACGCTTGGGACTGCAACTCATCTAGCGCAGCTATTGGAATCACAACTTCGTCTCCCTTTGAAATTTCCCCTGATTCTAACATTCTAGTAACTTCGCCATTAATTATAATACTGGTATCTAAGACGTAGAGCGTATTGTTCATACTCTTGTTGTATTATTTAATTCTTTGATGCCCTTTCTAATGCTAAAGTCGTGCCAGTTGGAAGTAATTTATCCTAATTTGGTCGTGATATATCTCGAAAAATATTATGGGATAATCAGTCTGCACGATGCACGATGAGGTCTAACGAATTGTAATTTTCACAAAATAACTAAAATTCTAGGCCTCATCAGGATAAAAAATTGTCTGATTGTTACTATCGTAGGTATCAGACAATAGATTGAGCACGACGTCTTTTATTCTCTCGTCGTTAGGCATATTCCCTTCTATGTTTCCACACAGCAAGAGGTATTGTCTAATTTTAGAATTTAGGACATCACGCAATTCTTGATTTACCGTAGCATTGAACGGTCTTAGAGCGCCGCGAAAGACTTCCGATCTTGCTCTGACTACGCCAGATATCTTCTTCCCTGCAGGAGCATCGGGCCCAATTATAATTACCTTGCCCTCAGATCCCCTAAAGAGTGAAGGCTCATGTAAAGCGCCTGATGGAGCCATGATCCCAACAGCTTCCCTTGTAATCAATGCAGGAATAAGAACATGATTTTCAACCAATTCATCCCATCGTCTTCTGTTCATTGATAATAGCGAAGTACTATAATCAAATTCACCTGTTAGCATTACGACCCCGTCCACTGAAGCAAACCTCTTTTTCGCAGTTTGAAATATGTTGCTCACTGCTTCCCCTTGAGACAAATCCAGGGAATGGCTGTGAAACTCTTTGTAATGCGTGAGATCCTTCTTTTCACGAGTCAACACTACCAATTGTTTTACCTTCCCATCTAAGCAACTAGCCATAAGCTTTGCTCTTTGATGATCTTTATCGGCCGTTGAATTGATGATCATGACAACGACCTTGTTGGATAATTTTGGTTCATTTTGAATATGAGGAGAGGTACTTACTATTGGCTTGACAGGGTAAAACACGCGATCATTTGGGATGACTCTTCCATTAATCAATTTGCTAATTGAATCCTGAGAAAGATTTAGAACCATATCTGCAACATCATCTTGAGAAAGAAATTCTTCATCGACGATCATTTTCTTAGTATTCGTCTGGACTTTTTCAGCAATTTCTTGAATTTTTTCTAAGAGTCCTTTAAGCGTGAGAGATATTTCCTCGACTTTTTTGTCCTTTTGAGTAGTGCTTTCCTTCATCGTTTTTGATATTTTCATCAATCCTTCCTCGATTGATTGTGCATTTTCACCCAATAGCGCTAACAACATCGGCGAGATTCTATCTATCTCGGACGAGGTAAGGCCGGGATAGCCACCTATTCTTAAAAATTCTACAGCAGCTTTTGGATAGACTGTTTTATAGATCCTTTCTGAATGCACTGGTCCGGGATTTGTGGCGACAGATCTTATTCCGTCCTGAACCAATTCCCAAGCAAATGCTTCTGCGAGCCTATTTTTGGCCCCCTGCGCACTCGTGTAGGGAGTTCTAAACCTGTATGGTCTTTGTTCATATCGATTCTCCTCCGTGAAGAATGTAGATATTGTAATTATTTTGGATCCATTTTTCATGGTTTCGAGACACTTCAGGGTAGTCCAAAAAGTTCCCGTAAGATGAATTGCAACACACTCTTTGAATTCATTGAAATCTGAGTTAGTAAAAGTTTTTACCGGTCCAGAAACTCCCGCATTATTGACCAGAATGTCGACATTACCTGCCTCTTCCTTTATCGAATGAAACATTTCGTTTATCGCATTCTCGTCAGATACATCTACACCGGAAAAAATTCTGACAGTACCTTTTGAGCCGACTTTGGAGATTATTTGTCTGAGGTCTGAAGCTGTTTTTTCAAGAGGTTCGGCTCTTCTCCCCAGAATAATAACACTCGCCCCGTTTTCGGCAAACCTCTTAGCTATTGATTGTCCAATCCCTGTTCCACTGCCAGTAACTACTACAACTTTTCCACCAAATCCAAAGGAATTTCTTAACGGAGTTCCTTCCATATTTTTCGCACAATTCCTGCCCTATTAAATATAACTTATTTATGCGGTAGGAAGTGGAGATTGGGCTTTGGTTTTAACAATTACTACACATCATTTAATTAATAGAAGTATAAATATCATCGGTATGTCCAAAGTGGATCCTCATTCACAAGATAATCATTCGGACAATCGCGATTCTCATGACGATGGGGAGACTGAAACTGTAAAACTGATGAAATTAAATCAAGTATTTGCAATTGAGATTCAAAAGTCCGGAATTAACGCAGAGGCAGTTCCGATTGGTTCATTACAACTTGAAAAAGAGGAATACTATAATAGTGATCTAGGCAGAAGACCTCGTATTGTTACCAATAAGGGATGTATCAAATTGAAGAGCTGCGCAATAGATCTTGTCCAAATCATACAAAGAAATTAGATTATTTTCATTCTCGATGAGATGACGTACTAACAAAATGGCATCGGGATTTTGTTTGAGTGGCCGTAACTCGGTTTTTCCTTATTATATTGGAATTTATCTATATATCCCATCCAAACCGGCCCTTTTCATATCAGTGATTATCATACTTCGCATGTCATAATCATTCTTAGTTGGCACATCATTTTTCATCATAATCCAATCTGACTTGTGATTTATCAGAAATTGCATCATATGTAATAATCTAGTACGATAACCAAAGTTTGTATCATCATGTCCTTCGCCAATAAACTCACGAATCAATCTCGCAAATGGCGGTTCTTTAGAGTCAATATTTGATATATCTTTTCCGGTTAAGCCCAACAAGTCTTCTATATCTGCTTTGAATCTGTATAATATGTATGGGTTGTTATTCCATAACTGGTTAGTTCTTCAAGTTTTAGGGTTTCTGATATACGGGATTGAGAAAAAGGACAACAAGAGAATAACACTTGAGGATATGATATTTCTTGACTGCACTGGAAACAAACAAACTATTACACAATTTGTCACAGACTATGAGTACCACTATTCTCTAATCCTGTATTTCAAAAAGGCCAATTATGGTAATTTTCACACATCTCATTTTCAAATGTCAAGATATAATGAGGAGCCAGATAGGAAAGATGCAAATAATTGCGGGAATCAACTCAATCCCGCAAATTCTGTATTGATGTAATGCTAATCCGAAGAAAACACGTAGAAACCTGCTCGTGGTGTTGCTGCTGTCATATCGTGGGACATAGTTCTAGTCCCGAACCAATGATACGGTATGACACAATTCTACCACATAAAAGATTAGCCGCGAAAAAACTCAAAGCCAAAACTTAAATAAAATGGGAAATTGTCAATGACATGCCAAGAGGACGGTCGCAAAGTTGCCAGCATTACAACGTGATATGGATATTCATAATGTTGGCATCGTTCCCATTCCAATTGTTATTTTAAGGCATTCCTAGAAGAGTCAATTAACACCGTGGTATAGAGATTTATAGTAATAGACGGACGATAATGAATGGGAATTTGTATTTGTGGTCGTCAGTTAGTCTGTAGTAATTGTAGGCTGATTCCAGGTCTCTGTAAGTGCGATAAAGTGGTAAAGGCTCAAGACACACAGCATAGTTATAGTTTAGAAGATGCTCGTCAAGCGATCTAAATGCAGGGTCCGTACTGGGATAAACCGAGGAAACAAGAATGAGCGACTTCAGTAGTTGTAAGATTTGCCGTCATTTCAGGAAGCATCATATTTTTGTCTTAGGAGATAATGAGCGGCCTAACCCTTGCGGAAAGCGTGACTGTGGGTGTGTTAACTTCATACCCATGAAATAAGTAAACTATTTTTAGTTTCTCCAAGAAACAATACCTAAAACTCTCGACCACTCATAAGGACGGCATCGGTAACAATGAAGCTAACGGATACACCGCCCGAAGAACTAGCAGTATTGAAACAGGTGCTAGATTCTAACAACGCAATTAACAACAGGTTCGTTAAAACTAATAGCATTTAATGTACGAGTTGCAAAAGATGTTGAAAAACTGTTTAATTTTCTCGTAAACTGATCGAACTTAGAAGGAGTAAAATATAAAAAAACTAGGATCATAAACCTAATCGGTTGATTATAGCATTCCTAAAGTTCTCGATGCTATCCACAAAATAAGTGTTGATTAATCCTAATTCTGCGGGACTCGGATTCAAATTTCGCTCTGCAAATTTCCAAAGACAAATACTTACTATTGTTCCTAGCACTATACCTAAGCAGAAGTCAACTTGATCATTTATCGTCTCCCTAATCCTATCCACTTTGGCTGTGTCTGCAATCGTTGGGATCATGTCAACCATTACAGCATTCTGAGATTCTTTAATTATTTCAATTACATCTGCTCGAATATCCATATTTTTGAGGTTCTTACGTGAATGCTTTAACCTTTCGGAAATATAAGAAGAAGGTATAGGTCTCGACTGCTGCAGGTATTATTTCTGGCAAAAACAATGAACCTACAACAGTCGTAATGAATTGTATGATCACAGCCGTTAAAGATGGTTTAGGTTTCGCCTTCCGGTTGCATGATTTCCTTTAGACTCTTATAGACATCCATCCCTATTTTTTGTGGACTGGTTAAATCAAGTTCAACTGCATCATGCAAAGCATGAGTAACATACCGCTGTTCTCTTTATGTTGCATTACGCACTTTGCTTTATAGTAGTCCGGCCTTCTCGAAAAGGTATTTTATCTGCCCCGTCGTTAACCTCTGTTTGAGATATGGCCTGACCATCTCCTGAAGTTCTTTCTCGTCGAATCCTTCTGCATATCCTTTATCTTGCACCTTTTTCCAAAGTTCGGCGAATTTAACAAGCGCCTTAACACTTTGCCTAATTAATGATACCAGTTCCTTGGACGGTTTCTTATCTCGTTTTTGCAAACTCAATTTATAATTCTCCTAAGAGGTTACAGATATGGTTTAGGTTCCCTGCTGGAAAAGCATCTTCTCTACCCTCTTCAACCTGACATCTATCTGGTCCAATGTCAATGGCTGTTCCTTCACTTCCGGCTATTGTGGTTCTTCCCTCTCCATCGCTGGCTTTGAATTATTCCGCATTGTTTTCTTCATGGCTTCACTCCTAAACACCTCAAAATGCCAAAGTCTCACTAGATGCCTATCACAACCAAGCACGAATCCGGAGCAATAAAAACAAAAAGTTAGGGGACTGAAGGACCCTACTGACTACAGGCCAGTAAGCAATTCTTACCCTTCGCAGAATATAGGGAGGGTAAGTAACTCTTCGTCTTGCTTGTAAGATGTATAGGATGAAATAAATTTACATAATTATTGAGAGAAATACAAAGATAAGATGCGTCAATCTTCAATCTAACTCAGATCCACATTCTCGACACATTTTACAAAGCGAAGTATTATACATGCAATAACATTTACTACAGGTTTTAAA
>JBBRRH010000020.1:0-43203 GCA_038201105.1 Nitrososphaera sp.
ACATCGGGCTACGATTTGTTAGAGTTTGGGTATGTGTAGTAGAACGTCTGAATTAAGACCTGTTTAGGATTATTTAGGTTGATTATAGCAATCGAAGAGTGAAGTGTCAACTTGCTAATTTGGTAATGCTGTCATGTGGAACCTCTGAAATGCTTCATTTCATAGGTGCTCCCTTGTATATTACCGGAATACTTTTGATCATTGCCTTTCTTTTTGGCATTAACGCTAATCCTGTGTTGGGCATTATATTATGGATTACCGGAATTGTACTATTCCTGATGGGACACAAGGTAGAGAGAAATATAAAAGCAACTACGCCAGTTGTAGTGGTCAAATATCTTCTGTCAAAACTATAAGGCACAAAAGTCCCGCCCTTATTAACTCTGCTCGCCCGAAAAATCATGGGAGTACTTGTCTATCATTGCGATGTGTTATGTCTTACTGGTCGAAATGCCGGGAAGCAAGAATATATTAAATCAACTCTATTTTGAGGTGAGCTCTTGCGAGGTGCCAAAGAGAAATTGTCTTCCATAATACTCCGTTTTGATGCTCATGAAAGTAGGAACACTAAATATTAAAAGATTAATAGGTTAAAATTAATCAATGCGTAAAATTAATAGGCTATCGGGAAGATATTTGCGTGACGAGTTTGATATGAACCCGAGTGTTTTATTGACTGTAGGAATGAGTTTAATGGTGGGTATGTTCCTAATAACATCAAATAATATTATATACGGTCAAGTTACGGAAAATTTGACATCACAATCAGCTACAGATGAATGGATTAAAATAGTCAACCCTGAAACGGACCAACAAATTCCTGCTGGCAAGGAACTCACGGTTTCAGGCGAATCTTCTGATGATACCTCCAAAGATTGTGATGTCTCAGTTATAGTCAACTATGTGAAACCGTATCATACTGCGTCTGCAACGGGTGCCGGTGGCGGTGATGATTATTCACAATGGGACTTTACTTTAAGCTCAAATTATACGGAAATTAAAGAGGGCACAAACAGGATAACAGCAAAATTATTCTGCTCACCCACATCTGTGAAGTGGTACAGCGTAGATGCCATGGGAGTTTATACAAGTCAAGGTAATACGAATATTTCTCTTCCTACTCTTGCTCCTTCTGTACTCAATCCGACTAATGAATCCGAAGCAGCTAACTTATCACGACCTTAGTTGGAACTGGTACGAAATAACAGGCCCAGATTACGAATCACAATCCGCTACAACCGGAATTCCGATATCAGACTTTGGATAATTCTTTTTTTGGTCTTTAGATTTTTAACATCACAATAGTGGACAAAAGGTGATAGTGAGATTATAGAGACAGAATACGCAATGCAATTGAGAAGAATTGCGATATTCAGGGAATTGCACGGAAACAAGATATTTTGGAAAGAACAAAAATAGAATTGAAAATCCAAAGATGGACAAAGAGATAAGATCGTGCACTTTATCCTGCTCGGCGTATAATGCGAATATCATGCTCGCTAGCAATTCGTGAATTTTGCCGAGATTGGGAAATAAGAAATTAAAGAACTTCATTGTTAGAATCTTATGATGCCTCAATCAAATTAGAACCTTGACACAAGACATGTACAATTCATGCCGACATCAGTGTACAATATGTGGAGTGCTCTATGAGTGCAAACTAGATGCGTGTAGGATGCGTTTCCAATATGACAAATGTTCCATGTGTAAGAGCTTGAATTGGAGCGCATAGGAAATCTTTCTGAAACCCATAAGGGGGGGTAAGTGCGATGCGTGCAATAACGTCATGGCACTTACCGTAAATTCAACAAATAGTAAAATTACATAGTTACATCTAGTTTCAACAAACAAATAAGATTAACTTGAGAACATACTAAAGTATCATGGAATTTGAATCTATTTCCAAACTAGAAAGATTACTTTCTACCAAGTGTAAAATAGAAAAGGTATATCCTGGTGTTTTTGCATCTGATGCAGAAACAAACATAGTGACTGTTGAGGTGAAATGCCCGGATGGCCAAATCCATAAAATTCGGGCTTACAGAGATGAAGCACACGCTTTAAGGGAATTTATACGGAGTAGCGGTTTGTAAAATCGTGTCTTCTGGTTATTACAAAAAGCAAATAAACAAACAGAACCTAGTGCCTTGCTTATTATTTTAGTACATCGAGTTCCTAAGATTAAATTATTACAACAAGAGTAACTTCTGCATTCACAAAAACCTCTGCTCTCTAGTCTTGGTTTAACTGCAATCAGCATCATTATAGAAGCGTTTGATATTATATTTCCTCAATATTAATTGAATCAAATGCTAAAGTTATGTCTTCGTAAGATAATAGCTTATCCTCGATATGTGGTATGTCATATTAATTCCAACAACCTTACTCGTCAAGACTTGATTTGACATAACTAAGCCATATGGAATGAAATAATCTTGTACTAAAATTATAATTACATATTCATTCCGGATGGTGGTTCCATAAGTTCTCTACTCAATTCAGCTTTACTTTCGTTGAGGCTATGAGTTTTCATATCTTGTGGCATAGCCATTTCCTCTTTACCACTATTTTGATTATTCATATCCATTTCAGTGTCGTAAAGTGTGATTAGTCCAAGACTACTCAAAATGCCTAAAATTATGAGTGCAATTCCAACTGCCCTTGCAATCCATATTCCTTTTGACCAAATCTTTTCTCCAAAAATTATTACTGCGAACAACCCCATCCATGCCAGATTCATCCATCCCAAGGCTATCATGATAAGAAAATAAGGCCAGCAGCATCCAAGGCAATAAAGTCCATGGTATGCTCCCATCTTGATCGCGCCGGCTTTTCCATTTTTCCATCTTCTCATAAAGAAGCTCAACGGAGATTCACAGTATCCTATGCATTTGTTCTTTAAAGGAGTAAACTGATATATGCCTGAGATGATCATGATGGTACCAAATATTATCCCGATATGATTATTTTCAAGTAACTTAACAACGCTATTCATCGGAACAGACCAGCCCAATAGTAGAGCTATCCCTGTTAGTGCCCAAATTATGAGATACATTCCTACAAAGAGTATCATCTTAAAAGTATGCGAAAATTTGCCCTCCGTGATTACTGTTGATGATTGTGATGGTTTATTCGTAATGAGCCTATTGTAAAGAAGGACCATTGGTACTATAGCTGGAAACATCATTGCAGCCATTCCTGCTGTCCAACTTGCGGTAAATAACAAAACTAATACTGGATTGTAAGTCATCATAACGTTCATCATATCTGGCTGAGTTGCTGATAATAGCCAAGATAATCCTGCAGTTGAGAGAAGCGAAGCAACAATGATTTTTTGCAGTTTATCCATATGCTATCAGCTAACGATACGTATGTATTACAATTTGCTACGGAAGGGGATTACCATATCGTTCATAGGAAACAAGTTTATCAAGCGACATGCGATTCTTTTTCTTACCTGTCAACTTATTTGCTGCATAACCAAAGCCTACAATGACGGTAGGACTCAGTTCCTTCGGTATTCCAAAGTCACTTCGTAGTCTTTCTTCTATTATTCCGGTAAACAGGCCCGAACCTACCCCATAGTTCCATCCAGCCAATTGCATACTTTGTAATACTCTTCCTGCATCAATTAGATGAAAATTGTATCGCGGATTTGTCAGAATTATTACCGCGAAAATAGCACCTCCAATCCAACTCCCGCTTGTACTGTCTTCTGCCAATTTTTTGAGGTTCGCTATAGTATCCACTAAAATAAATCGCCAGTGTTGTGTGTTAAGACCTGTACCTGTCAACCTAGCAGCTTCTAAGATCTTTAGCCTTATTTCAGGTGACACACTCTGTGAAGCGAATTCTCTTACTTCAAGTTTAGTTGTTATACATTCAAACGCATCCATACTTACCTACTCGACTACTGAGACATCGAACGTCTTAAAGCTTTAATAGTTGTGATGGCAACTATCCTGAAAATGGGTCACATAGGTCTGTTGTTTGCCAATTCTCGTGTTGTTGCACATTTTTCATTCAATTCATGCAAACTACACATGGAAATTCACAGTGAATAATATTGTCTAAATCCTGAAATTACTTTAGTTACTAACTATAGTATTGATAACTCATCAAATTATTCATGAAATTCTTTATCAGATATTATTTATTCCGGGTTATTTAACAGCAAAAGAAAGTGGGAGCCTACTCATTGGAGATTAAGCTCCTTCTCATTCAGTTCCTGTATTGTTCTTCGCCGTTTCAATATCAATAACTATTCCTGGTTGGCCTAATTGAGCAGATACTTCATAGACTGCAACAAATGGTTCTCCATGTAGGGTTCGAAGTACAACTGAACTTCCTACGAAAGGAACTGATGCAGAATAAAATGGGGATGAAAGGCCATAAGCAGGTTTAATGACGGTTGGTGCAGAGAAGACCTCTGAAACATTGGGCTGGACTGGATGAACAAGAAATAGACTTCCGAATCTTTTGCTATCGATTTTTGAGAATGTTTCTTCGTCAATCGGCATTCTGTGGCCTAAAAGTACCTCTACTGGTTTACTTGCGGTGAAAGACAAAATACCTGAATAATCTTTTCCATCATTTCGATGTGGCAAAATGACAGTTCTTTGTACATCTAAATTTTCAGGCTGACCATGTTCAGATGTAATTATTCCTCTGTGCAAAATTTTTCCATCATTAGATGTTATCTTAATATTAAATCGGTCTATTGGGGATGTGGTCGCGTTTGTACTGTTTTGAGCTAGCACATGATGTTGCCTGAATTGAAAGCCCACGCTTAGTAATAGTGAACTCATTATTAATGCCGCTATAATAACTGAAAATGTAGTTCCGGTTACCATGTTAATTACGCAATAACTACGGTGATTATTAAGAATGATCTATTCATATAATATTTTCTAAAATGAAAAATCGTATTGTGCAAAAAATTATAACCCATGCGGAAACTCTAAGACACATAAGCATATCACGAGTGGATGAAGTATTCCTTTATTATCCTAATGTTTTTCTACAATGCGTATCACTTCGCCTTTCTTCCAGCGCTAAAAAGAACGTATTTGCAAGTAGCGGTGCCTTTAATGTAAGCTTCATCGTGTAAGTTATTACAATTTTGCAGCTACAACTTTCCAAACTAGATTGGCAATGATTATGATAGGTATTAATTCAAAACGATAAATCAATTTGACTCTGCGCTACTTGGAACAGAAGGGTCGCACGCAGATGTTTATTAATCATTATGTCCTATAGAGTTTAGAATGGAAATGGAGCATAATGCATCTAAAAATAAATATAGCGAAAGGAGCGATAAATCGCAAAAAGAGAATCCCAATGAGTGGGCCGGATTGCTAGTGCAACTTGTCGACAAGATAACTGGCAAGGATGTTTCTATCACTTATCAATTTGAGAACTTGGAGATTGATGTACCTAAGGCAACTGGTCCTAACGGCCAAGAACTAGGAAGCGCCAAATGGAATATAAATGGAAAGATAGTGATATCTAGCGAAGTACAAGAAAAAGATAGTCCACAGAAATAAATGTAGTAACAAATGCCCACCGATTTTCCCGAAGAGATCTCCCCGGTAAAGAATTTAGTGAATCTTCTGAAATTGCCTAAAGGGAGTGTCACGATTAAGTCAAATGGCCAGCCAGCATTCTCGTTGCAATTTAAAGGCGATAGTGTATTACTTGATATTATAGATACATCATTTTTCGATTTTGCAGATGACGCTGACAATATTGGATTATTTTCCAAGCTAAAAACCGCAAAAAAATTTGCACAATTCCTTAATGACAACCATTTGACATTCACTATTCTTCGAAAAGGTAAGGAAGCATTGAGTCTTGGATACGAAACTCATCCTACACTTTCGCGGTTAATAACTCGTAGTAACAATATTCAAATAGATAGTGTGAAAGAGATTGCGAAGCTAAAACATGATATGGATAAATCATACTTATACATGTACAATGTTAGTTCCTAAACGAAGCACTAAATCTTCAGGGTTTTTGCATGGATTTTTCCCGTGAAACAGTAACATCGTAGTTCCATATGTATTAAGATAGTGCATTACCTTCATTAAGATCTGGTGGACATTAATGGGTGTCGACTTTATCTGCCAGATACCTTGTAATACTTGAGATCCCGTGATGCCGTAGAGCAAAACGATAATGACATGCCGATAATAAGTAAGTGGATAGTAAGTTTTTCGCATCATGTCTTGATAAGAATAAGTAGTAAGAATCATACTTCCAGTTTTTAGCCAAGCGAGAAATAATATAATTTGAAACATTTCGATCTGCAATGAGTAGCCATAATCAATATACAAAATACGGCATCGTAATTTTTGTAGTGACTGTATCAGTTATTTTATTTCAAATATGTTTTATTAACTTTATTTCAGCGAAAGCTGTTTCATTAATTCCAATAAAGAGTGACAATGTTACTCTTGACCGTGGTTTACCTAAATTTTATAATTGTATAGAACAGGCTGTAAAGCATAGCGTCAACACACAGAAGGATCCGTACTTTAAAGCCGAACCTACTAAGAATGAAGTTATCAAATGTTACTATAAGGTTTTAGTAAAGAGTGCATCTGGAAAGGACGACAAGGGGAACTAGCATGAAGAAAAAAGATTCGAATATGTACTATGACAAACACAGTCTCAAACCAAGTAAATTTGGACTCGGTATCTTTGTCATTGTCATGGTTTCAGTCATCTTGATTCAAGTAAGTCTTATAACTTCATCTCAAGCACTAACACGATATTTCAACTGCATAACTAGAATTGCCAACGGTAACGGAACCTTGACTGTGACTAATGTGGAAGGTTGTTATTATAAGGTTTTCCAGGGAGCAATAGATGCAGATCCTGATGGACATAAATTAAAGAAATAACATAACGAAATAACATCCTCTACTAAGGATATTGATTAGACATGTGCTTTATTGAATTCAAATTTTGTCTCGAATTTTGAATTTAAGACACATATTCTAATTCAAAAGACAAAGACTATGGGCAAAATTTGGGTATAGGTGATACGCAGTCCCTGCTTATTCTATATTGTCCCTATGCCAACATAAGCTCATTTAACTTTGTATTTCTTTTAGTATGAGAGTTTAAATGACTTAAGTTAGTTTTAAGACGTCAATTCAGACTCCGGAATCTTTTTTAGCATCAGTATGAATTCACCTTCGTTTGCATGAGTAGTAAAAATGGAATAGTGTTAGTAATTTTCCTATTTTCTATCATTACTTTTATTGTCTCTATAATGTCACAGGGCATACAAAGAACAAATGCGAGAAGTGAACAACTTGTTGACAGTAATAATAACAATCTAATGATAAATATGCAAGGTCCCGATAACTGGAATAGTGGTATAGTCTCACAAACTGTCACCTTGGGGAAAATAATATGGCTTTCTTCCCAGTTCTTCATTCATTCCTCCAAAGCCATCAGTGCCATAATAATACAATAGAGCATTAACATCAGACCATAAATTAATACCAGTCATTATTACTTAATCAATGATTTCAACAGTAACGTATGACTCTACGACCATGCAAGAAGGGTTTGAATCCCACTCCGGGAATAGATCGATCTGTGCGAACAGGAAAGTTAGTATATTTAAGGCACATAGAAAAATAGACTTGATAAGACCTAGCAAACCGTCACCTCGGTCTGGGTAATTTACATTGTTGGCCTAATTTTGATAAATATCCTTCTATTGCCCATAATTATGGAATAATTACTAAAACCAAATTTGGTGGAAACAGTAGGTTTAACTGCTTTCTATTTCTGCCACGAAGTCATCTTCTTCCTGTATCTTACATACTAAGTCGTACTATATCAATGAATGGATACGTTTATAACATTGGTAATCCGAATTTCGCATGCTATAAAAACGCAGACAACAGAAGCATATTTTTTGAGCTCTTGAATGTAGATATAATTTATTCCTCAGGCTGTCTAATTTGTTTAAACGAGGCACAAGTATCAACGCTCTTGGTTGAGAAAACAATACCACTTGTCATGATTTTGAGGATGTTGATGTGATTCTCCGAAACATGCTTGTATTTCATCCAACCTTTGCATAGAGCCGTCATGAGTTCTAACCTCAGAGAAAGAAGACTCGGTTCTTATTAATTGCAAAAATGAGCTCACTTGACTATTCGTAACACCATGCTTTATATCATAATCTATACTTTTTGAGACCTTACCAATTGTACCATATTTCTTGTTCAGTCTTTTTTGCAATGATGACACATCTTCAGATATACCTGTGACAAATTTAACGAGTATGTTCCATATGTTTAACATGCCATTCCCTAATCGAAAAACTATTTTGTTCCAACTCAAGGTAATATACTTTAACACCGTATTTAATCTAGATGATGACTAGAAACTAACGAAACTCACGGTTTTCCTAGTAATGAACTACTAGATTTGAAATGTCTGGAAATACAGATGCCTAAAATACGGGTTTAAACAGTAAGTGAGTGGATTTATTGAACCATGTCACGCATTTTACCGGTAGACGATGACATAGATCATCTCAAATTGTTTACCATTATACTTGATAATAAAGGATATTCCGTGGATACATATACTGACTCAGTTACCGCTTTATCAAAATTCAAGCGCAACTATTATGACATAATACTGCTTGACTATCGTATGCCTAATCCAAACGGTCTAGAGTTATATGCACTAATAAGGGAGATAGATCCAACAGCGAAGGCACTGTTACTCATGGCAAATCATGAACAATTCACTGATGGTAAACAAATAGAAGGACAAGACTGTCTGAGAGTGATAACAAAATCAATTTCTAATGAAAAGTTACTAGCGGATGTTGAATCTACATTAAATCAACCTATTGCTTCGGTTAGTTTAGAAAATTACGATAGGAGCCATCAAAAGCTACTATTAATCGTATCCGAAAAAGGGATCAAGTCGCTTCACAAAAAACCAGTTCTCCACAATCGTGAACATAATACGAAAGAAGATTTTAAACAGTGAGTCCAAATAAATTAGGACAACACCAATGCACAGTTTGTGGAATGCATTATGAGTGTAAGACTCATAATTGCGACAAGCGTTTCCAATATGATAGATGTCCTCTGTGTAAACAGAATTTTAACTTCTGAATTGAATTCCTGATCAAAGGTGCTGTTTTCATTCATTTAACCACAAACAGGATGTGAAATATGGTATTTGACTCTAAAATGTTACATGAATGGCAACAAATTCCTTTAAGGAAGTATATTATTGTCACGTAATACAATGCAGGATCTTACGTAGACATACTTAGATCCCATTACCTTCAATAAGATCAATGTCAATTAAATGTCTTTATAGGAAAAATGCAGAAGATGGTCTGCCATTATAAGCTTCCTTAAAATAGCAACATTGATTCATGAGAATGAAAACACGTCTATCAACAAGAAAAATTTCTTGATATGCGGGTGTAGAACCAGAAGAAGTCGCAGGGGTGTTTGGTGGTATAGTTGTAACTAGGACAAGACATACGAAGTCAACGGTCTTCATGTTGCCTTGGAAATGTTAAATCGTTTAAGTCTGGTTCTTAAATCCTATCCCCTCTACAGCTATTCTGTTTTGATTCCTATCAACTTTGAACTTAACTCCAATCATTTTTTCAGTCACGAGTATGTTAGCTTGAACATGATCTGTAAACTCTTCTACTGACAATTCGGTCGTACCTTTTGCCAATGCAGCAATTGGAATGATCTGATCACTCATGTATCGATCAAGAGATGCTCCAGAATTGATCGTGGAAACAAGTCGAAGCGCTGTAATCCTGCCGAGGTTTTCTACACATTCAGCACTAGTCGCGCCCCCATCTGCGCCTACAATAGTGTTGGCATATTTTGCCCATAAGGTAATTGAATTGCCTTTTGATCTAGTTTTTACTATTGAAGGAAGTATCTCAGCGCTTAGCGTCGTTCGTTCCTCCAGTATTTTCTTCGCAATATTTATCTGGCTTTGAACAATTTGGTTTGAAATGTTTGCAGCCACCGATAGGCCATTTATTTCGAATAGCCTGCCTCGTTCAAGAATTCTAAGTCCTTTTACAAAATGTACAGGAAAGAATTTCACTTTCACAATTCCACCTCCTTTAGGGTAGAAGCCTTGTTTTATGATTTCGACTTGAGTATGTACTCCGAAGAGAGATATTATTGGGATAGTCACATTTTTTATGTATTCTATGTTTGGAGAACCCTTTCCAGAAGTGCCTCCTATAATTGTCAGTTCTATAGGAATGTCTGAAAATGTCATGAGTGGCAACAAACACTCTATGAGCAGAGGAATGCTACCAGCAGTTCCGATATTGACTGTTTTATTCGCAAATTTATGTATTCTTGGCACAAATTCTAGATCCGTTGAGCCTATGGTATTTCCCCTTATTTTAGCATCTGTGAATTCGCCTGCAACTTTAATTGCTGCTAGATGTTGGGCCAATATTCCAGGACGGGGCCTAGTTTTTCTAATATTAATAACATGAACAGGAATTAAAGTTAGTGCCGATAGACCGATTACAGTCCTAAGAACTTGCCCGTGACCGATAGAGCCATTTATTTCAATCATTCTCAAATAATCTAGCCTGTTCTCGATGGATTATCCTCCAAACTGTATGCCATCCAGTATAAAAAGACTGCAATAGATCAAATTTCTCAGCAGAGTGTATCTTTATACGTTTATATATTTTGTTTTCATCAGATCATCAATGATAAAAGGGCAGTCAATCGTACGGGGCTACTCCATCACTTTTTTTCACGAGGCAGCAGATCAACTATTTCATTAAACGGATCTACGATCCTATTACGACCAACTACATGAAATTGGTATCGCTCTCCATATAAATTGGTGTAGAACTGTGAATAACTTTTAGCAGCATCATACGTAAGAAAATCAAGTCTCAAGCCGTTAAGGACAATCTTTTTGCCAAAAATATCTACAATTTCTATCCCATAGGATTTTGGTAATCTTTTTACATGCTTAATCATCATGTATATCAGAATTAGTAAAAAAGCAATCACGGTAAGCATAACTAGTGCATGCTCAAACCCTCGGAAAAAGTTCAGAATATAGCTTATTACATTCTGATCTAACCTCCTATATGCAAGGCCAAAGGCCATAACGAATGCACTTGTTATAAGATCAAATAACATACTGTGGCCACCTGCATAGTCTCACTGGATAAATATCAAACAAAGAATAACAAACCTGTAAAACTATCAAATTGTTTGTGTTCAAAGTACTAAAGGTATTCCCGGGCGAACAATAATAAGTTTTCTAGATTGTAGTAGCCCTTCGTATGAATCCCGAGGTAATAACATGTCAGTAGTTTCACAGTATTTTCCCCAGGGTAGTAGAGCTTACAGTTCTAATTCAGATAATATTAGTGGGGGTAATGTTCCTTCTTCTAAAAGTTGCACATCGTATCATATCATGCCATATCCTGTCAACTCTTATCCTATTATATTTCCAATGAACCGTAACAGTCATATAATTAAACATTTATGAATAGGGTGTGAAAGATGCGAAATTACTCAAAATATTAGTTGAGGAGAGAGCTATGGTCAAGGTACTCAAGACGATAGGCCCCGCAAAGGGATATGCTACTAGAGAATTATTGACCAGGTTGGGAGCGTATGGATATGGACACAAATTACTCCTAAAGGCTGACAAACTTGGTCTCGTAGACAGAAAAACTGTCAAAAATAAGGTGTTTAATACTCTAACCAGTGACGGGAAGAAGATAATAATACTTGCAAAGGAAATAGGTGTCTAAGGTTAAAAGTGAACCAAAGACGTGATAAATGAAAAAATAAAATCAAGAAACCAGGAAAAAAAGAGGGAATTAACACCTGATTTTTATTTTGTGATCATTGTAGTACTGGTCATCGTGACATTTGGCAGTGATATTTGTCCTCTGATCTCGCCGTTACTACAAAGAGAAGCGTGAGCGTCCGATTGCTTGTGCGAAATGTAAATCGGCCTATTGGGATACTCCACGGAAGAAATAGCCATGCCTGATGACTACAAACATTACTACACGGGCAATGAATACAAAAAAAGGAAACCAGTAGCAATAGAACCTCTCCCTGCAGAGCCTTTCATTGAACATCACCAGAAAGGTAAGTTGGGCAAACGTGAACCCCCTCACAAAGCGTGTGTCACTTGTGGGAAGATTCCAACCTTTAGGGCAATTTATGATTTAGACGGGGCTACCTTAGTCGAACGTTATTGTGATACATCAAGTTAGTCTGATTAAGCGAAAATCGGCTGTTGTAGGTATTATTTCTGGCGGAACAATGAACCCACTACAGCCACAATGACTTGTACTTTTTGAGACATTTAAGAAAATATCGATTTTAATTAAATAATATGGTGACTCAACTATACTCCGTCGGGGGCTTTGGGGTTAAACTTAATATAATGTCAAACTGAAAAGGCGAAATCAATGGATGTCGAAGAGTTTGAAAAAAAGGCAAAGACCATAGTTGAAGTTGAATTAAAAAACATCACAACTATGGCAAAAAAAAGTACGAGACGATAACGCCAAGAAGCAAGCCGATCTATTAGGATTGTCTACAATAGATATAGATATCAAAGACAATCCCCTTGCCTTTAACGCTTTGAAGAATTTTGTAGCCAATATGATATTAGAGCGAGTGGAAGGAAAGTCTGGAAAAATCAATTATGAACAAGTAATCGCAGACATAGTCAGTCACATAATGACATTCTGTATCGGATACAAAGCCGCTTCGCTAAAAACTTAGTGTATTCCAACGCCTTCTAAAATCAATATTATGTTTAACGTCCTTTTATAATTGAGAATGCCATATCTCAGCCGTTGCGGGGCTCTTGTCACCAAGCACGTACTCACAACGGTTTATTTTAAACTTAATTCATAATCTAGTCTTGACACATCTTTCTGAAATTTAAGGTCGGGGAGATAGCAAAGTGCAACCTTTGCGGACAAGATAAAAAAATAGTATTTGGTTGGATCAATTCAACAAAGCAACAGGACGGATATTACTGCAGAGCCTGCTTCGAAAATAAATCCAAACCTACAACTTAGCGACAGTAGATTTCTCTGAAGGGCCAGACATTGTTGGGCTAGGAGAAAGCGTCGGAAATAAATTCTTATTACTTCGAGTACGAAACAGACAATGGCTATATCATATGTAGTTTCCTGGCACACTCAGTATGGTAATAATTTCTATGATAACCTGACGCAACGATACCATCGGCAGCGACAAGTCTATTCCCACATTTATGGCATTTTCCACCTCGCCTTTTATCAATAATAGACTGAATACGACTGGTAACGTAGGAATTCAATACGTCTATTTCTTGAGCTTTGGGCATTTAATCTACAATGATCTGTGCAGCTTTAAATTTATAATTCTTTATCATATTGTACCAATGCTAGATTATTGATTTGATTAATAAATAATATAATTGAATAAAACTTTTTTAGATTACGGTACAAGTTGAGTCAACCTATACAGGACTTTCTACGCTGCAGGATATAGAACAAAAAGCCTTCATATTATCAAATTGATGTACCCGGGATCATATCAAATAATGAGAGTAATGGATTAAACATATTAGTCAGAAAGCTCACTTTAATTACATAAAAATCTTTTCCAAATAGAGAAAGTGAAATAAGTGAAGAGAGGTTAAAAAGCATTTGTCATCAGCCGAAGACAGAGAACAAATAGAATATTTGATAGATCGATATGAAGAAACCATAGATAATTTAGTAGACCTTCGTACTCAGATTTGGGCTAAACTCGATACCGATAATGAATACGTGGCGTCTGTTACAACTAGACTGAGCAATATAACGGAGAAGTTAGCTGCCTCTATTAGTAAAAAGTCTTGATGTACGATACATTCCGTTAGTTATTGCTGGATAAAGTGAATTAAACGAAGTCACGCGCCGGGTGACAGGAATTAGTAAGAAATAAGGTTCTTATACGAATGTAGCAGAGATTAAAGATGAAGCTATATAATGATAGTAACAACAACGGCATCACTCTTATATCAAGATTTTAGAAATAACTTTCCGTTTGAAACCATACGCCCTAAGCAGTACGACGTATTAAAAAAGATATGTGATGCTTATAATTCAGGATTCGAAGTTGTATTAGTCGAAGCTCCTACTGGTTTTGGCAAAAGTCCAGTTGCTATCGCGGTAGCTCGTACGCTAGGTTCTAGTTACATTTGTAGTGCTACTAAAGACTTGCAAACCCAATACGTAAAGGATTTTCCGTTCCTTAGAGCAGTAAGAGGAATGGGCAACTATGCATGCATAGCGAAGGAAGATTTTGTTGAAAATAAAACATATGCATGCGGTAAATGCGGGATATTGAATGAAAATCTAGGTAACAAGATAACTAATGCCGATGAATGTAATCACAAGACTGTCGAATATGGGCCATGCAGGAGCGGACAGACAAGTTATAAACATGAAGCGAAATCATGTGCTCTGTGTAAGAGTAGGCGATGGGATAGCACCGCAACCAACACAACTACCAACAAAAGTAAATTTCACGACGGATGCAGATACAGGACATACCTTGAAGATTATGAGATAGAATTCCAGAATACTGACAACGAGCAAATTGAAATAAGCCCCTTACGCAGGGAAGAGTATCAAGCTTGGTATAAAATAACGAATAAAAACGATAGTGATTTCTGGATGCACACCAGCAATTTTGAAGATTTCGAGAAAATAAGAAAAGATTTCGTACCCTGTCCGTACTATGATCAATTGAATAAAGGCATAATGTCGAGTCATTCTATTTTTAACTATGCCAATTTCCTAACCTTTTTGCGATTAAAAACAGAGATTCTTCCTAAAAGAGCCCTCTTGATTTTGGATGAAGGTCATTCTGTTGAAAGTCAATTTGTAGAACAAGTCGGATTATCCATATCAAAAAGAGTACTGCAAAGATATATTCCTACAGCTATCTTCGAGAAAATCAAGTACGGTTATGAGGACAAAATTGAGAAAAAATGGCTGGTTTTTCTTGACGACATATGTCAAGCAATTAAGGATGCGTTGCCAGATATGTCTTCTGAAGAAATAAGACTCGACGCAAACAATTATTTACAAAAAATTGAACAGGGAATCGATGAAATTGCATCGAACCCTGCGAATTGGATTGTATCTAAAATAGAAATAGAAAATGGTAAAGTAATGAAAGTGGAATTTAAACCGCTAGATGTCTCGAGTTATTGTAAAAAGCTATTTGACAAATGTGATAGAACGCTGATAATGAGTGCCACAATACTGGATGTGAATACACTCTGCAGAAATATAGGACTGGATATGAATACTGTAAAATTCATTCAAGCCGATTCAGATTTTCCGATTCAAAACAGACCCATCTATCAGATGAATACAGCGTATCTAAACTATACCAGTTTACAGCTAGAAACTGTACAACGGGAAATCTCTAGCGCAGTTGACAAGATAATGACTGTGCATAATAAAGACAAAGGAATAATTCACTGCACGTCCTACGCGCAAGTACAATTCATTGAAAAATATATCAGCGCAGAGAACAAGAGAAGACTAATACTGACTGATCCTGATAGATTTAACGGTAGAGACGAAGTAATAATGGAACACTTTACCACAGCAAAGCCCACAGTACTTATATCTCCATCATTGCACACAGGTCTGGATCTAAAGGACGAAAGGTCAAGGTTTCAAATTATAGTAAAAGTCCCATACCTTAGCAGAAGTGACCGATGGATAGAAGCCAGAAGACTGAAGGACGACGCTTGGTACAATTGGCAAACTGCGATAAGACTGGTGCAAGGCTATGGGAGGTCGGTTAGATCGAAAGACGATTGGGCCAAAACGTATGTTCTGGACTCGGCATTTAAAACATTCATAATGAGGAATAAGTTGCCGAAATGGTATACTGAAGCCATTAGAGAATAAGTAATCATTTTATATCTGACTTGGGTGATGAATACTTTATACAGGAAACAATCTAGATGAATACATTGCCAATTTCTTCTAAAATTGAATTCTTTCTTCACTTTGAATTTCAGCTCCTTCAATCGCAGAAGAGAGGTAACTAGATTTACCAAGTAGATCTATTCCACCAAACCTGTGAAACATTTCATGTTCTCCTGTTTTCTATTATATTGCCTTTAGCAAAGTAATCCAATATCCGCCTTTTCTGTCACTCTCATCACCTGTCTGTTCGTATGCGTCTTCCATTGCTTTTGAAGAATGATATTCAGACCCCACAAGTTCGAAGAGCTGCTTTATCTTGTCATCAGAGAGAGACCTATCTAAAGAACCCTCTTGAAATGAAAATCGTTGTTGATAGACGTTTGGGAATTCATTTCTTCTTGCATTGGCTAATTCTACACGTATGCAACACCCTCCTCTCCTTAAAAGAGAACGCAAATTCTTTGAAATAACCCTGTTAACAAGTAACGACTGCAATAGCTCAGAATCCTCGTCTGGATTTTCTACTTTTATTTTGCGTCCATTGCCTTCAGACAATATTACTGCATTTTCAATCTCACTATAAGTTAGAAATTCTAAAAAAGAGTTAAGGTCTAGATCGTACAGGTGCGAAAGTATGTGGGGAAAGGTAAAGGTAACTATGTCTGGCTTTTTACGGAGCGGTAATTCCGCAGGAAGGGGGATCCTAAATAGTTTTATCCTATCTACTAGATTAGGTGCTTTCTTTGTTAAATAATTCTTCGCGGCTTTCAACATTGCAGAGGATCCGTCAATCCCGATAAACTTCGTTTCTACAAATCTAATAGCAAGCTCACCAAGTAATCTGCCGGTCCCACATCCATAGTCTACAACCAAAGAAGGAGTAGAATTACTATGTGTGGTAGCGTAGTTTGCTATATTTTTTTGTATCCTCTAAAATTAGTCCGTAATTCCTTATCAAAGTCAACCAATATTCTGTTAGAATTCATTTTCCCACCTACATCTATTAATCCAAACCATTGGATTGTGCATTTCTAAGTTATTTGATTGTGAAGAACTTGTATATGTAACTCTTCCGTCTGAAAAAGGCGACACCAGGAGGAACAGAAAGTCGGTATATAAACTGCGAAAATCTACCTATGAAATAGCGAGATTTGGAGTCACTTAGGAAGGATGATGGTCCTCAATAAGGGTCAAATCAACCACCAAACCGATCAACACATCCGTGAATACACGCATAGTAGAACATTAAATGTAAATCAACAACAAGTTTTGAAAAAAAAGGAGATATATCAAATTTAAAATAAAGGGCACGGAGCCCAACCACATAACAGCCCGGATGCCTATTTTCATAGGAACCACTCTTGAGAGAAGCAAAAATGGTCAAGGAATATTTACCACATTATATTAAAAAGGTTTCTAATGAAAAAACTAACTCCAATGGATTCGGCACTTGTGTGACACCATTCTACCACTCAATTAGGGGTTATTAGGCAAAGTGGATAGCATGACAATATCTGAAGAGAATGATCTTAAGCGTATTACAACAATCCCTTCCAATTCGGTCTTGAAGACATCTTCTCAGGTGACGGAGGCTAAAAGACAGCTTAAAGCGCTTAACCTTTTCCTCCCCTATGACACGATCAAGTCAGGGGACACATACAATATGGTCGAAATCATATTGTACAGATCGAAGAGACAAGACAGGGAATGGAAACAGCCAAAATCGATGGCTTCGTAATCCTTGTCAATAATACAAAGCCAGGGGACAGGGTGATGATAAGGATTACAAAGGTGGGAAATGGTTTTGCAGCGGCCCAAGTCTTTACTCAGAATATATACAAAGAAACAAAGCAAGAAATGGATACGAATGAAACCCAATTAGAAGACTGACAAGAGAATTCGCCAAGAACTGAAGAAGGAAAATTATTTTTTAATGACTTGTAAGGGTCTATGTCTTAGACATAAAGCAATAAAACCGGCAGAAAGAGGACGCTACATTTCGGGTCAAAAGCGTTGTCAAGTATGTTGTATTTTCATAATCTGGGAAGGATATTTTTGTCCATGCTGTGGATATCGACTTCGTACAAAACCAAGGTATAGAAAGTACAAGTTAAAATTGGCTAAGATGCAATCACAGCGACTATAAAAATAACTTGGTTTCTGCAATCCCTGTAACGCGTTTGATTACGGGCTTCTTACCTCCTTTGACAATCAACTTTATCAAACATGAATTTAATGAAACATTATAGGGTAGGCAATGTAATACAAAGTAGAAGAAAATGAGGTACAAAATTATGGAGACGCATGATTTCAAATGTCGTTTATGCGGAACAAGATGGTTGAAATATACCGAAGATAACATTACTTGCAATAGTTCATTACACGACGATAGAAGACATAATTTTGATTTTAGTAAACCAATTAAGGTAGAACCACAAGAAAATATAATCGGCACGCCAGAAATACAAGAAGGGAAAATCAGTTTTCAATGAACTGTAAAAAACATCTGTAAAAGTCTTATCACATCCGTAACCAGTCAGACGTCTCTTCATTGGTATAATTGAACCCACGATTGATACTAAACTACATATCACCGTAATTTCTCCATTCATAAACATTCTTTCTTTAAATATGGTAACTAGTAATCAGGTGTCCTGTGGTTTTCCTAGGCATTGCAGTCTAGGATGGATCATTGGTTTTTATCTCAATGATCCTCAACAGAACAAACTATATACGCAATTTAAATTTATAAGGGTATGTGACTGCCGGGAATCAGTATTTTACTGAAATACGATAACATTTTTGTATATGTCACATGAAATCAAGTTGAATACTATTGATTTGAATTATATCAATTTAATGAAAAAACAGGTGATTTCGTTCTCCTTACTGGTGAGATTCACAGATATATTACTGGAATTAACTTGACATGAGGGTGATCGTGCTACAGTTGGTAACGTTGAACAATTACCATCATTATTCTAGATATTATGAAAGTGATTAATGATCCGTTTTCTAAAGTTCATGGTATTGAAAAGTTAAGGGAACTGGTTAAGACAGATACGCAATTCAAAGACAAGACCGTATGCATAATCGCAGATTTGTCAGTATTCCGTCCTATTAAGAAGGTTTCCGAGCTGTTAGAGTACGAAAAGACAATGCGTCAAAATCTAAAGGTAGGAAAATCTAAAGGACTATGTCTATATCATGAACGCGATTTTGAAATGATGTTTGCCGAGGATGACAGTGACAAATTAAGGGAATATCACAATAATAGAGTTATTAATTACCTACCCAATCATAGTCCTTCTTGATAGTTTCTAAAACTTTTATTATCGAGATTGTTTCGTTCTTATCAAGAAGGTAAGGATAAATATGTTCGAGTCCTTTTCTTGTTACTGACACCTCAAAAAGCTGGTCCCGGTCCTGACTTGTATTATTGACCCGTAGGTACTTCTGAGATAACCAGGTCTTCACAGATTTGTCTTATTTTATCATGATCCTTACGGGGAATAATTTCTAACAATTTACTGACCGAGTCATTGTTTACCAGATTTTCTGTCAGAAAAAAGTAATTGTTGGTTTTCAGGAATCGCTAAAATTTGATGACAATGTTGAGCCCTAGGGTGAGTCAATATTTACGTGAAACGCTTAGATGAGCCTGTTAAAACTGTTTTTGAATGACTAACGTTTTGCAGCAGATGATCACATCTAGTTTGACCTTAACATGATCCCACATGCTAATTAATTAGTTACATACTGATTCAGTTCAGGTAAATGTCTAAATCAGGCGGGAATTGACCATCCGTATGACAAGGACAACGTAATTTAAGAACAAGTTTGCTTAATAGTAATTTGTCTTGACGAAAGAACCTGCACGACTCTACGTTTCAACTCTTGAAGAGATGGAGAAGAAACGCTGCATAACTTTGAATATTCAAGGATACGATCTAGCAATCTTCTATTATAAAGGACGTGTATATGCATTAGATAATCGTTGTCCTCATATGGGATTTCCTTTGAGTCGCGGTACTACTAAAGATGGCATACTGACTTGTGACTGGCACCACGCCAGATTCGATCTAAAAAGTGGCGGAACATTTGATTTATGGGCTGATGATGTTCCAGCTTTTCCTGTACAAGTTCAGGATGGTAAGGTGTGGGTCACTATTGAACATCAAAAGGATGTGAGGGATCATCACTTACAGAGGTTGCAAGATGGCTTAGAGCAGAATAATGGATTATTGATTGCAAAATCAGCCATAGCATTGTTATCATCGGGCGTTGAACCAGCGGAACTCTTCAGGATGGGAATAAAGCATGGGATTTACTACAGACAGGATGGCTGGGGACAAGGAGTTACTATTCTTGTATGTATGGGCAACTTATTACCAGTTCTTTCTTCAGAAGATAAGCAGCGCGCACTCTACCAGGGCTTATCGGCTGTTGCTCAGGACTGTGACGGTTCAGCACCACGCTATCTAGTAAGACCGCTTCCAAATATGGAACCTGACATAGGAACTTTGAAGCGATGGTTTCGTCATTTCATAGAAGTACGGGATTCTGACGGTGCAGAACGGTGTTTAGTTTCAGCTATTCAGGCAGATGCCGATCCCTCACAAGTAGCCGATGTCATGTTTGCAGCCGCTACTGATCATAGGTATCTTGATGCCGGTCATGTCCTTGACTTCACAAATAAGGCGTTTGAAGCGCTTGATATCGTAGGATGGGATATGGCAGAAGGTGTTCTGACTAGTCTTGTTCCTGTATATGCTAAGGCAACTAGAATGGAAGAAAGAAGTTCTTGGCGGCATCCGATAGACCTCACAAAAATACTGGATAGTGCATTCAAAGAAATTCCAAGCTCCATAGAAACTGGCAGGAAGAAAAGAGGATTTTGGGAAGCTGACAAGTCATTGGTTGATACTCTACTTGGAGACAAACCTGATCAAATAGCAGATATTCTTTTGAATGCTATACGTGACGGTGCTACTGAACAAGAACTAGCGACTTCTGTAGAATATGCTTCAGCCTTACGCATAGCACATTTTGGAATTTCGAATGAGTATTCTGATTGGGATACTGCTCTTCATAGTTATACCTTTTCGCACGCAGTACGACAAAGTCTGCATCGACAACCTTCGGTTGAACTTTTACGAGGTGTATTTGACGCGGCTATGAGCATTTACCTTAATCGCTTTCTTAATGTACCTTCATCTGCTATCCCAACAGCACATGAAAATACTGAAGAGCCTGACGATCTAGCTAAGAAATTCCTAGAGATCCTAGACAAACGACAACAGGTGAATGATGCCTCTGAAACAGTAGTAAACTACGTTAAGACAAGAGAAGACCAAGAAGGATTTCTTGCTGTACTTGGCAATGCTCTGTTAAGGGAAGATAGAAACTTTCACTCCATTCAGATGATTGAAGCTACATTTGTGCAATGCAAGACACTTCAAACAAAAATGTCGCTGCTCGATCAACTGTCCATTTTGGTCGCCGCTGCCCGCTATCTAGCCGCACATTCTCCTACAATTCGCCGTCAAGGACAGATGTTTGAAATTGCTTGGAGGCTTCAACACGGCACTAAGATATACGAAGAAATAGCATAACATAACTACAGAATCATATCACCACCTCTTACATCAAGCACTGGAGACCAAAAAATAGGTGATGATCAAATTGATCCGACGGCAGCAGCCACGGCAAAAGTGCAGCCAGAACAAGCCAAAAGTACTGCCGTTAGTAACACCTCTGCCCAAGCTTCCGATGTAAAATCAGTTCAACTCGAAGATGAAAATTGGAATCTAGTATACTCAGTTGTAATATTGAAGGACAACAAGACCTTTGAAAGCAAATTGTTTCCATGCGTTCATTCATATATTACGACTCGTAATTATAAAGATATGACAGTGCGTGACTTATTACTCCTATTAATACTCGTTTCACCAATAGTATTAGCTATCTATAACTACAATGCGAGTAGAAATTTAAATTTGAAGGCAAACTCACGTACCAGTCAATTTACAGTGTCGAAAGATTGCAAATGTAAGTGATTGTAATAGCGTAGTTGCAGAGTTGAATAGGTAATAACACTGAACGTTGAAGTTGAATAATCAGAGTTTGAATTATTTTAAGGAATTCTTCTTTGTAATTTGGCTCTAGACACTCTGCGAACCCTCTCCATGATTCAATTTCACGTGACAGGTATCATCTTCAGGAAATAGAGTCAATAAGCATCAATACCACGAGAACAACACTGAGGACTGTCGTCTAAGGACTATGACTTGCCATTTTCGAAAAAGAAGCAGTTCCAATCATAACAGAGTTTAGCATATTGTCGAAGACACTCTGGTACTGACCCATTTTCCCAATATCTGTTGCATACAATACAATGTAGGTTTTACCATGTTGCTGAGTGCTTATCAATACAGCATCGAGTGATTTATCAAGTGGAGCTTTGAGCTTACGAAGCTGGTCGGTGCTTGCAGAAATAGAATACAAATGTGCTGGGGACCTATCACGGAGTATTAGGTTAGATTCATTATTTATAGTAACAAACTGAGAAAGAGCAAAGGAAATCAAACCCAACTTTTGGACAATAGGGATTGCGGTGTTGGCTATAGAAGGTGCGTTTACGACTGCAAAAAGTGCAATGGACTCGTCGTTTCCCCCAAAGAGTTTTGTTGCAAAGTTAGTTGCAAATAGCCCATTAAGTTTCCAATTCACGTTAAGAATGGTTGCTGAAAGTTTTCCACTATTCCAATCATCGGGGACTTGAATACTCATTTTTAAATTGTTATTAGCGGTGTCAACGACCTCTTCGGTTCTTGCTTCCGCCGACCTAATTGGGTGAAGTACCAGTGTATTTAACAGACTGCCGAAAACTAAAGATAACAAAAGTAAAACATACAGCACTTGACTTCCCTTGGTCATTAGGATAGTGCAAAGCTCCATTTTGTTTGCTTACCAAAGCGTTCATTTAAGGATGTTGCAATGTTAACTCCTAATCTCAGCTTCCTTTACTTGACATGTAACCTTGGACAATCGCTTTCTTTACTAAATGAGATACGCAGAATTGGATCGACCTATAGGGAGACCTGATTGAGGGTAGACCTTAAGGGTAGATTAGGGCAGCTTTCTTTATGCTATTAGGAATTGCTATAATTGGTGTAGTTATATCTACTCTGGGAGCAACCATTCTTCCTCCTATAGGATTGAGGCCCGCCGGTATGCTCACGATTTTATCCTTTTACAATCATATCCCTCAAAATATTAAACAAGTTTGAATGAATAACAAGTTATGTCATAATTTAATAACTATAGTTCCGCAGCCTTGCATAGTGCTCTTATAGTGCTTGTTTCCTCTTTGGTTCATCTTCTTTCCAGATTTTTGATGTATATCTATGGTAGGTTCTTATTGTGTGAATTTAACTAATCCCATAGTTCTTAGAAAATCGATATTATCTACAATGTCCCAATGTTCAATTATTTTACCGGCTGCATTCATCCTATACAAATCGGCTGTGCTCAGATGAACAGATTTGTTGGAAGGTGGATTTCCCATAAATTCGCCTTTTTGAGTAGCATTTGTAAGGCTGAATACTACTACCATGTTTCCTTCTCCTAAAATATGTTCAATCGTTGTGTGTGAATCGGGAAACTCGTCAAAGTACTATATACTTGCTTGAATTTTTCGATTCCTGGTGCAAGTGCAGGATTGTGTTCTGTAATGTTCGTATCAACGTACCTATCAACAGTGCTCAAATTATGATTATTAAAGACTTGTCGGTAGTAACTTTGGACTAAATCCTTATTTCGTTCTACAGTTGAAATTGGTTCTTCTTGGGCCATTGTGTATATGGTCGGTAAGCTAATAATCAATGACGTCATACCGACAAAAGTCAATTTCAAAACGAGTATCATCCTTGTACGAAATTGTTGCACTATTTATTATACTGCAGCGTATTGCCAGTATAATAACTTAGATAATTCTTTTTTTTAATAATAATTCCTTCTTCCTGTCTACAAGGTATGGCAATACTTCTGCCATGTGACCTCTTCGAAGCACAAGATCACCGGTGGACATGGGGCAGCAACCTACAGATGATTCCTATATAATATAGTAAACTCTACCTCATTATGCAACAATAAATAACGAGTCAGATGTTACTTTAGCTGACGGATCTTCAGGACATTTATATTCTATCTCTGTGAGTGCGGACCAACTTCGTCTAAACGCTCCAATCGATAAGGGATTTGATGGAGTTATGATAACTACAAAGCAACAAGGCGGAACGTACATCATACTATATGCACAGCATGGACGGATGGGGGAATTCAAAGATACTTTTACCAATATAATTCATTCTGTCAGCTTTCGTAAAAGTGGATAGTGCACCGGGACAGATTAATTCCATTCCAAGGAGCCTAACAGGATCTGAAAATAAGACAATTCCGAAGTAAGCCAGGACAGTGTCTCTTTTGAGTTCTCTCAAAAACATCTTTAGCTTAGATTGGATTCAATTCGTTGTCATTGATATTCATGAGGCAGATATATTGCGCAAAACAAAAAATAAAAGAGTGATTTAACTCGCTGAAACTGTCACAGGTTCTACTTTTTCAAGCTCAAGCTCGATTTCTCTATCTTCAACAATTTCATTCTTGTTCTTGTATTTCGCCTTATTTGGTATTTCGAATTCGAAGCACATGAGATAATAGTAGACATTCAAAGTATAAAGGACTTTTTAACCCAACCACTATTAGTTCTTCAAAAACTATCGTTAAACATATCAAATTCGAAAAAGGGCCATTTGATCGGACAAGAGATAATTCGATTGTTAGAAATTATACTTAATGTTCACACAATAGGGTTTTTTTTACCAACTCTCCCACTAGGCTTAAACCGTTAATAATCTTGTTAATCATATTTTTATGTTGAACAGCTCCGACTACTTTTGCTTTGAGTGTGGTAAATACTTGTCACGAGAGAAAATGGAAGTTGATATCAGGGGCTGGTTTGGAGTATGTAAATTGTGCACCAGTTCTAACAGAATCGAGGCAGCTTCGATGCTTACGGCATAACATTATATCTGTAAACAAGCATCATGCAACCTTAATCTAAACTATATCACCCTCGGAAATACTTTATTTTTAGTTTAGACGTGTACTCTTTTTTGGCTGGTGTCATAGGAGGCATAGTAGCTACTGCTCTGATGACGCTGACTGAAATTCCATTTTGGAGAAAATGGGGGTTACATGGTGTATTTGAATGGCATGAAAATCAAGTGTTAGGCGAAAAATTCTTTCATATTTCTGAGAAGATAGATTTTAGAGGAATATCCATATTTCATTTTGTAAATGGTGCATAGGCAGGACTTGCATTTCGATTCATCGTTACATTATTAGATACTCTTTTCGTAACAGTAATTGATACATTTCTTGTTGCAATAATATATGGATTTGTGTTGTGGATTGTCACACTTGTTCCTATACATAAAGCGATAACAGGGTATCTGATATGGAATCATCCACTTGGTCACTCCCCAGCATTAGCAAGTCTCGGTGGTCATATAGTTTATGGACTCTTTCTAGGTCTAGTAATGATAGCTCTTACAGGGCTAGATATTTCAATTCTTAGACATTACATTACTCATGGTCCGTTTAGTGAATTCTGTACTCCTGAAATAGCGTGTAGCGAAATTCTCAACTTTGATAAGTTTGATATCTACTAATGGCATTCGTACGACCTCCACTTTGGGGTGTTCAAGTACTTTCCTAAGTCATGTGGGTAAAATACATTCAAGACATGGGACAGTACAATTTTCAAGCAATCGATCAGGTATTTTTGGATAGGCTAGTAGATTAGAATTTAATAAAATTTGGTCTCTCAACAGAGAATAGAAATATTTTCCTAAAATTGCCGATACTTCTGTGAAGAACAAGAGTATAAACCCATATTAAATTTCACGATCTGTGAAATACCTCTTACAGAACTCAAGCATATCCATCCTGAAATGAGAGGCAATGTGACAGTCACTCCACCTAATACACCAATGGGTATTAGCATAAGTGACCTAAACAAATAGTCACTATTTATATGGTAACGATTTGATTATTGGGGCTAAACTGTTTAAAGCATCTTTTATTGGAACTGCTGTGGAATAAATTAGCATCGTATTAGCTCCTGCAATATCTTTTTGAACCGATTTGGTAACGAAATTATGCTCTGAGATGATTTCGAATCCAGCCGTAGAAAATTGTGATTTGCAGTCTGACAATTGATCAGTTGGGCACAAGAACCCGCCTACTGTGAGAGTTCCAGTAGATATTTCAGGATCAACTACAATCTTTCCTTCCATCGGAGGACTATATTGTTTGTCTGAAATACTATATGGAGATCCAGTCGAACTGAGTGATTTTGTATCTGAGCCATCGGGATATTTTACTGGAGTCGTAGTCCATGCTGCATTTCCATCCTTGTCTTTAATTATTCCAACGTGTATATGGCTTGGATCATCATGAACAAAGGCTACTTCAGTTCCTTCAGGAACTTCGAGAGTTGTTGGAAGATAATTAGGGTTCTTTGGGCTTATTGTCTTGTCATCCGAAGCAGGATGATGTGCTTCGTCTGGAATAAAAATTATCACTCCTTTTACTTCTGATGATAACGCCATTACTCCTGTATCATAGACAGATTGTGCAGTAGGTATTGAGTCAGACGAAGTATTATTAGTTGTCATAGTTGAAACCGTACTGGCATTGCCAGTCGAACCATTATTAGATGGAGAATCCGTCTGAGCATGCGTGATCCCGCTGAGATTGCCTACGCCTATTATTAATACAGATCCCAGAAATACTGAGATCATTAGAATCAGGATATTTGTATTTATTCTCATTTTATTGGTCAAATTTGATCCATGCACATAGATAAACAATGTGGTACAAGTGTCTACATGCATGATCAACAGTCATAGATAATATTTAGAATTGTTTCATGAGAGTGATTAGCTCATTTGAACGGGGACTTTTTCAATTGTAAAATTAATATGAATGTACCTCCTATTCAAGACATTGCCTGTACAGTAAAGGTATTCAGTGGAAGAATAGAAGCGATTAAAAAAAGACATGAGGAGTTGCGATCTATGATGGACGGAACAAGTTATATTCAATTATTGTTTTTCATAACAACTCTGTTTTTTCCTTCAGTAATCCCAAGCTACTTCAGCTCAAGTAGTCTTTCAAATCCTCCAAATGTAAACTAACAACTTGTGACCTATCAAAAGAAAAGCAACTTTTTTCATGAATTATATATCATGACTTGTAGTGATAAATTGATTATGATATGACAATTCGTAATATATTACTCTTAATAATACTAATTTCATTAATATTTTTAGCTGTCTACAATTATAATGCTGGAAAAAATTTAAATTTGAAGGCAAACTCACATAATAGTCAATTTAAAGAGTGTCGAAAGATTGCAAATGTAAGTGAGTGTAATCGCGTAGTTGAAGAGTTGAACAGATTATCACATTCATTTTCATGAGTGAGAGAATTTATCGCCACTCCTTTTTTTCTCTAATTATCATTTGAATATATTCCGTTATTTCATTTTCATCAAGAGAGGATGATATTCCAGTATCTCTCTCCATCTTATCTACAAAGTCGTTTATACTGGACACTGAACTTGAAAAGCAACTTGGTTTCTTTAAAATGATGGTGAAGTCTTTTGTGTTTATCTGACACAAAAGTGTCTATTCGTTTCACCGTTTGCCAATAGAACGCCAGTTTTTTAAGATTGATTAATCATTAATAACTTTTTAATTGAGACACCTTGTATGTTTCAAACAAATGTCAATATCGGAGCAAGAAGCACGAGCAATGTTTCATGATAGGTTTAGGTTCAAATTTTATTGTGCTGAAAAACATTTGAATAATCTTAGGACATTTGCAGAAATTAGAGATTCTGAGGGGAAAAAGGAGTTTTATAATAAAACATACGGATTTAGAATTAGATGGGAAGATGAAACTGAATGTATACTATTCCACCTTATTGGAGCGTTAGATGCGTTAATGTTCCGTATGAATGAAAAGTTTAGTTTTGGACTCCTTCCATATGAAATCAATCTCAAAAAAATTACGGAAAAATTGGGGAAGGAACACAAAGAGTTACAATCTCTGTTGAAACCCACAATGGAGGGTATTGATTGGTTATACTGTTTAACTAAGTTAAGAAATATCGGTACGCATAGAAATTCTTTGAATGTGAGAGTTAGTAGATCGCCAAAAGGATATGGAGACGATTTAATTCCCCAGATAATCAGTTTAAGATATGCGCCTGACCAAGACGTTATTTCTTTTTTGGACGAAAGCATTCACAAAATGAAACAATTCATCCATGAGATACTTGATAGGGAACCTAACCTAAATACGTACCAAGATAATGTAAAGAAGGATAAGCTATAACAGCTTAGATATTAAATAGTGATTAATTACCATTACCTCTGGCATTTCATAAGACTTAGTCATACGAATTGAAGCATTTTATTAGTTGAACTCTGATGTGTGTTTCTAATAGCTTCAATTAAATTGAATGGCATTGAACAATTAGAGTACTTTTACAGATATAAAGGTAAGGCATATTAATACTCTATAGAGAAACGACAGTGAATTGTATAGGCCTTTATTAGATAATTTCCTATTTTGTTCTCTAATTCATAATCGTTTGCATTTTTAACCAAAGATGTTAACATTTAAAGTTACTTGCTCTATTTGTCCATATGGAATTCAAAAGACAATTAATAGTGGATGGATTGAAATGTTGATCAAAATAGCAAATAGTTACCTTTTATAGAATTATTTTTTATCAAATATCTCTAATATTCTATGAAGAACGGAGAGCATAACAGCTCTTATTCGACTTACACCCGGTATGATAAAAGTTCTAGCAACGATAGCTGGACAGTTGAGCCTATCCAACATTGAGGCAAAATATGGATTATCCAATACGCTGAATTTACCAATAGTCAATCCGGTTATGACTAGATCTGGTTGAGAGGCATTGATTGAAGTTACAATTAACTCAGCATACTTTTCCGGATTGTTTTCTATCACCTCGGGAATATAGACTTCTGTAAATTCTACTCCAATCTGTTCCAAATACTGGGTGTGTTCTTCCTTCTCTTGTTTCTCTTCTGCTGCTACATCTTTCTTCTTAATCGACAAAACAGTGACTTTAAACCTTCCAGAATGCTCCAGCCAGCTTGCTGTCTTCAGCACAATATCTGAATGGTCGCCCCCGTCATACAGAACAACCATAGTTTTCTTTTGTCCAACCGATTCGGACTTTGCTTCATTGTTTCTATCAGATTCGTCCAAAACAAGCTCCTCGTCGCTAGTGCCGCCGGCCAAAACAGCTAACACTTTACACGTTACAAGGGCCTGCAATGCTTTATTTCTCCGGAATGTTTCAAATTCTGTTATCAAAAGGTCAATGCGCTGCTCCTCAATCGTGGAAAGTAAGGCTTCAGTAGCATCATGAGAAATTCTAACGAGGTAATGATTTAGTATGCTCTCCTTTTCTATGACTTTTTCTAATGGTTCGAAAGCTCTTGCTGCAGACTCTGTGAATGCGGAACCAGCAGAAAGTGGCGTCTGATTTGGTACGGTGATGACCCTAAGGATATTAATTTCTCCATCATTATCTTTTGCAATCCGTATAGCATACTTTGTCAGTCGGTCGGGATTTTCTGGAGTATATGGAACTAAAATTCTAAAGTCTTTCCTTGTAATATCACCTTCACTGGTAATGATTGGTGCGTAATGTTCAATTTCTTTTTTGAAAGTATAAAGTCGATATATTCCAAAGCCTATCAAAATCCAGAGTACGCTAATAGCCCAACTGATTGGCTGAATAAATAATAGGTAAATTGCAAGCCCTACCTTTAAAAATATCGCGATGATTGGAATAATTGGAAACAAGGGCGTCTTGAATCCATAATCAAGCTTATCTCCATAAATTCTCCTTATAGTGATGACAGATATGTTTACTTGTGTGAACAGGAGCAAAAATATAACACCAGCAGCTAGAGCTATATCAGTAAGTGGTAAACTACACGCCATGACTATCATTATTACCCCGGATGTTATTGTGGCGATGAACGGTGTTTTGAATTTAGGATGAATTTGACTCAATTGGTGTGGTAAATTGTAATGTCTACCCATAGCAAATGCTACCCTTGCTGAGGAATATGTAGTTGCATTCAAAGCTGCCAAGCTAGAGACGATACCACCACTTAGGATTATGAGAGGTCCAAACGGTAAGAAGGATTCGGCAGCTTTCATTATGCCTAAATCACCATACGTGCCTATGTACTTCCAAGCTGGTTGTCCGTTAGTGTCTACAGAAGTGAACGCTCCTATAGACACAAACGCTACTAGGCAATATAACACTACTACAAGAATAAGGGAGATGAAAATTGCTCTAGGTATATTCCTCTTTGGATTCTTTACCTCCTCACCAGTCTGGACGATTATTTCATATCCCTCAAAGGCAATGAATGTCAATCCCATAGCAGCAACTATTCCCCCTATTCCCAAAGGGGCATAATTGTTTATTATATTGGAATACCAACTGGAATCACCTTGCATAGAAATAACACCAGCAGATATTAATGCGAAAATTGTTCCCAATTGAATTAGAGTGACTATTATTCCGACCTTACCTGTCTCAGATGCCCCTCGAACATTGATATATACAAACGCTACAATAGCAACGACGGCAAATAGCTTATCAAAGGGAATAATACCAAATAAAGGTTCGTCTCCAATCAATCCGGTCATCTTGAATAAACTGAATTGAAACGAGCCATAGCCCACGGCGTAAAGGCTGCCTGCGACAATATGAGCAAACCAGGCCATCCATCCGCTTATGAAGGCATTGGGTCTGGGTAATCCTTCTCTAACCCAAAGATAGCCCCCGCCAGCTTCTGGCATGGCTGATCCGAGCTCAGCATAACCCATTGCCGTAAAAAGTGTGATTATTCCGTTAATAATAAAGGCGACAATTACGGCACTCCCTGCAAGGCCGATAGCTGGACCGACAAGGACAAAGATAGCCCCACCAATCATACCGGCTATGCCAATCATAATGACATCTACAAGTCCTAAAGTCCTAACTAGGCGTTGTTGGTGAGTATGTTCAGGCGATGGAGTTTCTGATAAATCATTGGCGTGGCTACGCGGTGGTCTTCCTGCCAATTATTGTAATATTCACGTCTAGTCTCATTCTAATTAAAGGTTTGGAAGCGCAGATTTTGACTCGTGACGAAGGGCCCGATTATGTTGGTCGCGTGAGAGTATTTAGATTCCAGAATATGCTTTATTTATTATAAAGCCCGTAGCTGTAATCTGTAGTCATCAGGTCATTAATTGTTGGTTCTTTTTTCTAAGGACATTGTTTCATGGGAAATTTGAGAATTCCGTCAATTTAATTAATCATTGCACCAAGAATTATAATCCTGCCTCCAATTTTGCAAAAAATTATGAACCACAAAAGATTAAGCGTAAGAGTAACTATTGCAATGCCGAAGCTATGAGTGAAGCCCCTACCAAGCGAATAAGTGATAGCGCGGTTAGGTCAAAGACCAAGAGAACATGGAATGTTTTCTATACTAGATGAAGTCGGAGCGAAGGAGCTGACTCATAAAGATATTGATTACATATACAAAAATTATAATTTATCACCTTGGTGGAGTCAGAGGATAACGGTAACATATGAGCAAGAATGTGGATTGAGAAGCAGGTATCAAAGACCTGACGGATATTCTGTAAGTGCCAGTAAAGTACTAAATTGTTCTATCGACAAGGCGTATAATTATTGGGCTGATGATAAGCTGCGTATTAGGTGGCTAGATATGAATGATATCAAAATTAGAAAGGCTAGGCAAAATAAATCCATAACGGCTACGTGGAATGACGGCAAAACCACCTTGGAAGTAAATTTCTACAAGAAAGGGAATTCGAAAGGCCAAATTGTAGTGCAACACAGTAAAATTGTGATTATTGAAGAGGCCGCTAGCATGAAGTTGTATTGGAAGAAGAGACTCCAGAGCTTAGCTAGTATGTCCGAATAAACTATCAGCTTGGACATTGTGAACAAGAAGACTCCTATTATTTGGTAAAGCCTCTGAGGACGTAGGTAGGACATGACTACGATGTGAGATGAGGTGAGCCAATCCACGATAGCACAATAGCTCAAATTATTTACATAAAAGATTATTATTCCAAGTTTTGTAAGGTATCGATGAAGTATGTATTCGGATGAAAATTTGAGCAAGGCCATGGACTTCGTAACCCCTAAGGTCAACAGCTGGATAAAGGATCTGTTCGGAGGAGTTGAGCAATTGAATTTGAGTAGGCCTCAGAAGGAACTAATTCAGGCGTTGACAGCCGAAACTCTGTTGTACAATACTCTGATGCCAAACGAAGAAATCATCGCAATATTGTCTGACATAATACGCAACATAGCCACTCGACATTCTTATGGAATGTTGCTGGATTGGAGTAAAAGAGCTGATGTGCTAAAACCTACCGATAAATAAGTGCTGAAGAAAGGATGCATTGAGCCAGCTTTGGCCCATTAAAATCGGTGATAGATTTATCCCTTATAAAATTATTAACATATTCGTTAGTCTTTATAGTATGCGTTGAAACAGCTCCTTCTCCTATCTGATTCATATTCAAATGGAACTCTCTCGTCTAGTTCAAAGCATCGTCTTTACCTGTGATTGAGCAAATCTTTTATGACTAACCCTACTTATTATGTTATGACAAATGACAAGGCAGACAACAATAATATCAAATTTTCTGATAAGGAAATACAGTTCCTTCTTAATAATGAAGTCTATAGAGTAGCGACAGTGTCACCTGATAATATTCCGCATGTGGTTCCTGTTTCTTATATATTTATAGACAATTTGCAACAGATTACAATACGAGGAAATATAAAAATCTCAAAAAGAATAAGAATGTGGCACTTGTAATTGATATTTACGATTCTACGCATAATAGAGCTGTGGCTATTCAGGGAACCGGGGAATTTATTGAAAGAGGTGAAGATTTCAAAAAAATGTATGACATTTTTTATCGTAAATTTGAGTGTGTAAGGCAAGAACCCTGGAGTGAAGGAGAAGCTCCATTTGTTGCGGTAAAACCATTTAGGAAAATAAGCTGGGGTTTAGAGTAAGAATTTTCAAGCGTAAAAAATAGGAGGAGACTTCTTATCAAACGGTAAAAAATTTCTCCTCTTGCAAAATTAACTCTTGAATAGATCGATTTTGATGGCCCACAGAAATAATTTTTAATGCTAAAAATTAAAAAATTTGAACAACAATTAGATATTATGTTTCCCATTCTATCTCCAGATGGTCACAAATACATATGAGGTCAAGGCCTTACCAAATTCAATAAAATTTTACTTACCAAGGGTGGAGGGATACTTAGACGTTGTACGAGAAATAGCATCTCGGTATGGGAGTATGTCATTAATAGAATTCGATGGATACTTTGAGGGAAAATTCGAACCTATCAAGTATACACGAGTAGAGCTTCATACAACTCGCATAAATGAAAAAAATATTATACAATATGCAAATTTCATTGGCGTTGGAATTCAACAACAAATTAATCCTTGTAAATGAAACTAAAACAACACCATAAAGGCGATACTGTTAGTCGAGTTTAGAGCATATGATATTAAACGATTATCTAATCTTTGTTATTGGAATATTTGCCACATTTTTTACGTTGTGGAGTACGGTGCCTCAGATTAGGAAGTCTCTTCGAACTAAGAAGACAGATGATGTTTCAAAGTGGCTCATTATTTCATTAATCACAGGACTCTCATTATGGGTACTATATGGAATTATGAAAGGAGATATGATAATTACTGGTGCTAACAGCATCGGGGTTTCTCTTAATGCCTTTCTTCTAATATTGAAACTGAAGTACACTAAGACAAATAAGGAATTGAGCAAGGGGAATGGATGAATTTTATAGGTTAACATCTTAAAACATTTAATGATAAATTTTTCATGTGCAGTATTTGTAGACTCGTAGACTTGAAGTTATGAAGTATGCTAATAATTGTAGTAGGGAATGAGAAGTGAAATTGAACCTTAAAGAAGACTCTGAAGATTGGAGAAATGGGCAAGAATATTGGCAATCTTATGATTAGCGACACATGAACCAACTAAGGGAATATTGGCTAGATTAATTTGAAGACATTTGTCCATTTTTGAATCTCAAAAATGGTATCATCCTCTGTATCCTAATGTCATTTCATGGCAGGACCTGCTATGTTCTTTGGCTTCATGCTCTCCATCCTTCTTGTCTATATCGAAAACGATATTGCACGTATAGCATCGAATGAGTCTAACCAAGTCTAATGTATTTCATACTGAACTTCATATAAATATAGGAGTTTCATCTGGGTCAGTGAAAAAGGCGATACGAACTAGTCGTCCTTCAACAATAATTGGTTGGATATTTCCTGTTACACTATCTAGCAACTTTCTAATGTGTAGGAGCGAGTACCAAATACAAAAGTATATTCTAACTTATTTTATGGTAAACTGGCAAAAATTGGAATTTCGGTTCTTTAAATATATGTTTTTATTATTTCGTTACGCATAGCATGTTGATGGATAGGGACAAGATATGTGACTCGCGTAGTACTGCCTACAAGAAAGGAAAGACATTTGAAGACTGTAAACAAGAAGCAGTAAGAAATGTCCAATTATTCTCTAAAGAGATACAAGATACTGGTGAAATCTCATGGAGTCGTATCCTTGAAATTGCAAACCATGATGAACTGGTTTACAAACTAAGCTTAAAGTTTCTTAGATTACAAGGATATGACATTGGTAACAATAAGATACCCAGAGTTACACGATCGAGCAAAACTGAACCTCAACTGCCATAATAATGCAAGCCATAACGATAGTTATTCTAATTGCATTTGCATCGGCTATATTAATATCATATGCTATATCCGCGCTCAGAACCACGAACAAATCAGTCGCCTTATTTTATTCTAGTAGTATTAGTGATTCCAAGGGCGATGCCAAACTCATCGCGCTTTATAAATCACAAATAATTCCTGAAGTCAGAGATTTCCATGATATTCTCGCAGCTAATGTCAAAAGAACACATGACAATAAATTAATACTATCACTAGACCTTGCAGGAGACCCAAACAAGAATCAAAAGTATGAAACTGTGTATCTATGGGTCATCAACATACTGACTCGTTAACGGGTAATACTCGATTCTATACAGTCATAATACCTAATTTTCCACCAGATTCTAACTTTAAGACAAAAAATTGGAATTTAGCAATCTTTGATAATGTTGCTAATGCCTTCATTACCCCATTATCAACACTCCCTGCAATGCCCATTGATAAGGTTGAAGTTATGATTGACCCTATTTTGCTAGGTAACCCCTCATCCTTTGATTACATGGGTAGCGTAATGATACGGGTAAATAGTACTTTTCTCTCCAAGCCACCAGACTACCTTATTGATTCTGCTCCTGACAGTGACACATTCTGGTTGAAATGGTTTGCAAAGTATTCATTAGAATCAATTTGACTCTCGAATTCGACCTAGTTTGTAAATTGACAACAAGGAGCAGCAGAGTTAAATCATTAGACATACAAATAATTTCTTGTAGATAAGAGACGAAATGAAAATAAAATTACTTACCGCATCTACCGCCTTGAAAGAAATTATATTAAAGAATTTAGAAGAAGTTAATCTAACTGCAGATGTTATCGACAATGATCAGCCCCTATACCCTCAACTCAAAGACGTAGAGATACTTGTAAACAGTTCTGCAAAGGTCGATAGATCCATTATAGATGCTGCGCCAAACCTAAGGATGATACATCAGTCTGGAATAGGTATTGATAATATAGATGTAAGCTATTGTACCAAAAAATCGATTTATGTAGCAAATGTTCCTCTGGCTAATGCTATCTCAGTCGCAGAACATACGTTATTCCTTATGCTCTTCTTGGCCAAGAATGTAAAGAGTAGCGGTACTCCGAACATTTCAGTTATGAGAAGAAGATTCAGCAATGCTCTAGGATCTGATTTGCAGGGCAAAACTCTAACTATAATTGGTTTGGGAGCCACAGGAATTGAGGTAGCAAAACGAGCAAGATCTTTTGGAATGAAAATTGTTGCGATAACTCAGCCACCTTTTTCAAGGAAAGGTGTAGATAAAACTCATTACGTAGATAATATCGCTGGTCCTGAAAACCTTCTGCAGTTTCTTGTCGATGCAGACTTTGTATCAATTCACACTCCACTAAGTGATGAGACTAGAAATATGATTGGAGAAAAGGAGCTAAATTTCATGAAAAAATCTGCATATCTGATAAACGTTGCAAGAGCTCCTATAGTAGACAAAGAAGCATTATCTAATGCATTGAAAACGAGAAGCATTGCCGGAGCTGCTTTTGATGTATTTTGGAATGAGCCACCAACAGAGGATGAGAAGCTTTTGCAACTTGATAATTTTATACTAACATCGCATATTGCAGGTTGGACAAACGAGGCTGTGGAAGCTACAGGGAGGATAATAGCTATAAATGTTGCTAGAATCTCAAGAGGTGAAGTTCCACTTACAGTTGTGAATTCCGAATTGATACTCTAGAAGGATTCTAAAGCAAGGGATAAAGACCTTGCCTAAAATCCTTGAATCTTTCTCTTCGAATATTCCGAGCCTGGGCTATGTCAATGTTTGCTGCAAGTACTTGTGGACTCTCAGATAGAATCCTGGGCCTCGGTAAGGCAATATCATTTCTTTTGTTATAGGAAAAGTCAACGATTATACTTTTTCCTCCAAATGGGCCAGTGCATACATTGGGACCAACAACAGGTATTCTATTTTCTAGTGCTCTTGCTTGTAGATATATATGCCAAGGTCCGACACCTTCGGTTTTAATCTTTGATGGGAAGAATAATACGTCTGCACCTTTTGTTGCGAGCACTCTCGACACCTCTGGAAAAACGGCATCATAGCATATAACAACACCCAACTTGAATTTGCCAAGATTGAAAACTTGTGCTTTAATTCCAGGTTTTACATCTTTCCGCTGTAATCCAAAAGGATGAATTTTGAGTTGCCTGCCGATTACTTTACCTTTTTTTGATATAATTGGACATGATACATAAATTTCATCGTCAATCCTTTCCAAAAATGCTCCAGGTAATATGAATACAGTTTTCTGTTTTGCCACATCAAGAATAGTCGCAAATTCTTTTTCAAAATCATTTACCACATTAGGATACCATAGTTCAGGGAAACAGATGATATCAGAATTATCAATTCGTTGACTATTGACAATTCCCTGAAAATATTCTAATGCCTTCGCTTTGGATTGGCATAATTTGGACTGTATTAGTAGGACTTTAATCATATTGAGACATGATTAATTAATTAATTCTCCTTATACATACTATGTCTTTATTTCTCCTCGAAAGGAGATTGCCTAGCTTACTTTGGTTAAAACCTTTTATCTCATCGAATTATTATCAAACCCATGTCGGAAGACCATATTCAACGATTAAGGGAGAAACAAAAAGAACTAGATAACCAGCTCAGTGAATATCTGAGCAAAACGAAACACAGTTGGGATGAAAGCCTCAGAATAGGTCAAGAGCAGTATCGAGCGTTTCTAACTGGTCAAATCGAAGTAGTCCAAAACCAAATGAGGTCAGCAATTAGGTCAGGTAACGATATGATGATTACAATGTACAAAATGATGCTTGATGCCTATTTTCAAATGCTAGGTCTAAAATATTGATTTTACGCCATTTAAATAGGCTGGATTTACTTATTATTCGTCATGCTAGCACACCTATTTGTTTCCCAAGCTAGTTTATTAAATATTTTAATCGATACAACTAAATAAGCTGGAGAAAAATAATTACATTAAGTGCCATAAAGCAGTTACTACATATCACCACAGTGCAGCGAATAACCCCGGATAGGACATTCATCTTACAGAATTTCGCAATCGATGCGTCGTTAGATCTAATCATTTAATCTTAATTTCAGGTGTACTATTCAATAACCTTACACCGTGATCATTATCAAAAAGGCTGCAATAGGTTTTTTGATTATCAATTGAACGAAATTAGTCAGTATTCCCAGTAGAGATATAGAGGTACAAAAGCAGATAGTAAATGTATGGGAAGGAATCCTAAAAATGAAGAAGTTACGTCTGTAATAAGTAGGAACATAAATTCTGGTCATGAGAAGGAATATGACGATTGGCTTCGACGTTATTTGGCATTTGAAAGGAACGCTCCTGGCTACCTCGGAACAACAATAATTTTGCCTGGAGGCAGTAGCTCAACTTTGCGCTATATTATCAATCGGTTCACAGATAAGGCCCATATGGTCGCATGGGAGAGTTCCCAAGATGCGCAAAATCTATTAGGCGAGGTCAATCATTACTCCACACGGCATTATGAGAAAGCTACTGGTTTAGAAACTTGGTTCACTTTGCCAGACTTGAAGAGAACTTTACTCGCTCCTCCTAGATGGAAAATGGCTATTGTCGTATTCGTTACGGCATATGCGATTAGCTCGATATCAAGATCTATTCTTGATCCATTTCTAGGACACTGGCATATACTGGCCAACAGCGCAATTTATAGCGGCGTGCTAGTGGTTATGCTGACTTATTTTGCAATGCCCTTACTGACTAAATTACTTAGACGGTGGTTATACCCAAGCCAAGTAAGATATCTGCAGAGTTAACCTACGATGTATCTAAGGTAATATCTATCATTATTTTGCTATTAGTAACGCAGAACACCACGAAAAATGTAAGTTAAGTAAAGGTCCTTCTGCTTACCACATGGTTTGTGCTTTGTGTACTTTACGTTCCAACATTTAGCCATTGACTCCTGTTTGTCTAAGTCATAATTCCTTTTGTTAGGGCTAATTCTGTGAGTGTCTGAAATAATATAATAAGGTCTGTCATTATACTCCGGTATGACTATTATGGTCAGGTGTAAAGATTGTGGGAACGAATTTCAGTCTCAGCTCCATGTGGATAATGACTCATTTGAAAATCCTGCGAACAGATTAGCCGGCATTACCGATCGCTGTCCGAAATGTGGTAAGATACTTATGGGATAAACAAAAATATTTCTTCAAACAATAGCGTTATCGTAAGGATTGAACCAGTTTATCATGTCTAGTTAACAAATAGTTGATTCTGCATTTCTAATTTCTAAATATTGGAGATATCAACAACAAAATTAAACCTAACAGCATCCATAAATAAATCACATTCCGATCTATCTTTTGAAAATGTACATCTCGCTATATATCATCTTCAAAGAATGGTCTAAAAGGTACATCAAAACCTGGAGAATTGTTTGCAAACTGCTTTATTGTGATCATCCTGCAGATTTTATCTTGAAACTCCGAATGTTCGACGATCTTTGTTTTGCAGATAGGACAAACGGTTCTAGGATTCAAGAGACGATGATTATATCTGTCTATAAACAAAGTTATAAGTATATTAAAAATTTTATTTCCTTGTACTTCGAAACCGGTAATGAACAACAAAATGAAGCAGACGTCTTCAGATTTACTTAGTAAACTAATAAAATAGGAATTAATGCACTACTGAAGAAAGGCTTGAATTTTTGGGAAGTAAGAAGGATAGAAGCAGGTAGGAAAAAAAGTCTACTTTCCCACCTGTTGGTGTTGGTGATTAATTTCCAGACATTATCTGGCCCCTGATGGCCCCTTTCGGATAGATTTCAGTATGAGCATTTACATATGCTTGTCCGTTCCTCATTACTATCAGCAAGTCAGAGAGTTCTCTTCCCTTCAAAGGACCTTGCAAATCATCTTTTGTTATAGTCCCAGTCAATTGTATTTCTGGATTATCAGGATTTTTGGCCGATTTTGAGTTTGATAAATTAACTAAGACATCACCATTTTGTCCAGAAGTGCCATTATGTATATGTGCTTGAATTATTTTCTTTAGCCCTGTAAGATTGACCCAATAAGATATCTGTGAATCGTTCTCATTAACCAGAAATTTTGCTGTTCCATTAGCTATAGATTTTGTAGGAGGAACTTCATCTTTTCCGGATAATGTCGCAGAAAATGTATGTGCTTTCTGTGCTTGAACGCTTGCTGAGTTTAGAATCATAGCAACAATGCCCAGTAATAGAATAGGGGCAAAAATCGATTTAGAAAATGTATTTTTTTGTGCCATAACTTATTTTAGAGCGGCATTCAATAATAAACTAACTCTGTAACCCAAGAAATTAACAAGAACTTGGAACATCTTTTTCAGATCCGATATAGCTTGGCAAGTTAGTTAACAATAGAGCAAAAATTCATTTGTCTTTATTCTAAGTCTTGATTTGATTTGTGCGACAATCAACCTCGTCTTTATCATGCCATGAGATCAAGTTGTACTATATATTAGACATACAGTTGATTTTTAAATCTAGAATTATTGACATTATAGTTCACAAGACACTCAATCAAACTATCGGGAATGACTATGAAATCACGTCTTCAACTCTCTCTTCTAGGCATCGGGTTAAGTCTCGTCTTCTCAAATGTGGATGGATTTGGAGTTGCCAGCTCCCAAAGTTTTGGTGCTGATACCGCTTCTCGAGTTCTGAATAATAAATCAATGGATTTAACGGGTAATTTAGCGAACTTGATAATTTTAATCCCAAATGAGGGACATGAAACTCCTGAAATGCCAGAGGAACAGAGATTAATCAATCAACCGTATGTTCCTCAAAATGTTGTGGTAAATACTGGAACCAATGTCATATGGTTCAATGGTGATGTCGACCATGACCACAAAATTACATTAGTCGATGAGAATTCGAATCCAGTGTTTGAAAGTGGAGAATTCAAGTTTAATACCTTAAGTAAACCATTCTTATTAAATGATACTAGTAAATTCAGTTACTCTGAATCGGATGTCAGTCAGGATGATCCAAAATTTGTTATGGAAGGCACTATTACCACGGTTGATAACAATATTTCTCAGTCACGTAAAGCGGAAATAAATAGTAGCAATGGAAATTATGATACAGTAACACTTCTAATGGTACCGGCAAAGGATGTCGAAGAGCATGTTTACAATTTACAAAATCAAGGATTAGGTATCGTCAGTCAGTATACTTTTAAAGACCTGCGTGGCGGTCAGAAGGGAACAGGATCTGAGCAGACGTTACTTATACTTGGAAGCAAAGAGAAATCCCTAGATAATTTACTACTGATACTTGAGGAATTAACACCTAAATTACCCTACAATTGAACCTCGTGATCAAAAAGCAAACACATCTGCAAACTTCATTGGTAGTCCATTCTCCTGATAAAGCATTTATTGATTTCACTTTCTTCCAAATGAAATATCTATCTGAGCGTCAGTCCGCCAGAGACGACTAGATAATCAACACTAAATATTAAGAAATTGTGAATTTTGCTATTGCTAAAGTCAGATGGAGTGGTAGTTACTATATTGATAAAATAAATTATAATAAGAAAACAAAATAAAACTACGATTAAAAGAAAAATTCTTACTTTTAGATCCTTGAAGCTATTTCTGTTTTTTGGATGAACGTCATGTTCCGATTTATTTTGAGGAGATTTCTTAAATGGTGATGTGGATCTTATTTTTTTAGAATTTAGTAATGGAATTTTCTTTACAGTTGCTCCATCTAAAGGATTCTTTTTTGCTTCATACAAGATAACATGCTTTCCATCCTTCGAAATATTCTTAAACGCGGAAAGTGCCTGAGTATAGTCCTCAAATTCTCCAATAGATGATTTTGATTCTACTATCCAATTTATCACTAAATTCGGAGACTCCTCATCGTCCTTCAATTCTTTTTGTAAGTATAAACTAGAGATAATATAAAATAATTGGACGCAAAAGGTCGAGTTATCTCCTAGAGTTTCTAATTTTAGGGATGGGACGACATATTGATGGTCAAGGGGCCGACACTGAGACCCATTTGTAACAACTAGTGTCAATACAGAATCATTCGCCTATACGGAGGACAAGCTGGCATGCCATTGGATTACAGGAAAGTCTCAGCATGGACCTCATTATTGAACCGAGAACAGACTATCTATTACGTCATTTTCATAATCTCCTTCATAATTGTGGCCGATGGTCAGAATTTTCAGTTGGCTGTCGAGCAATCTTTTGGTCATCCGCAACTTGGATATTTCTTTGTAATTAGCTACTCCGCACACCAGCAGATTCGAATTTGAAAACTAAAGCCGATTTGACTCAATAGTTGGATTTTAGTCTACAAAAATTACATCTGTCATATTGAAAACGCATTCCGCACCCATCTCTTTTACACTCGTAGAGCACTCCACACACTGTGCATTGATGACAGCATGAATTAACCGTGTTCTGTGTCAAGGTATTAATTTAGTTGCTACTCTGTTGGATTTCAAACTACAGTGGAATTTTGATTTAAACTTCTTAATAATGAGGTGCTTTCCTTTTATTTACCCTCACATAGAGACTCAATACTATATGTCACACATTATGCTCATAATCGCAAGAATTTCCTATTTCCTAGAGAAATTCTGATACTGAATCAGGAAACTGATACCCGTTGACCCAGATGGAATATCATCTGGTTCCTGAATTGCAGCATACCTTCCATTCGTTGACTTTTCAGCTTTGACAGAGGTTACCAGACTGAGAAAGTGTCTAACTATATTCAGCTTCAATATCAGAAGAAAGACATTGAGAGAAACCCCAATGCTGTTAGCACCAGTAATTATCATATCTTCTTTCAGAGCTCCATAGAGTACCCGCAATGAGAGTCCTGCGATTAATGAAATAATGAGCCATTTTGAGACATCATCTGTCTTCTTAGTTCGAAGAGACTTCCTAATCTGAGGCACCGTACTCCACAACGTAAAAAATGTGGCAAATATAACCAATAACAAAGATTAGATAATCGTTTAATATCATATGCTCTAAACTCGACTAACAGTATCGCCTTTATGGTGTTGTTTTAGTTTCATTTACAAGGATTAATTTGTTGTTGAATTCCAACGCCAATGATTTTTGTTCTAAT
>JBBRRH010000021.1:0-42852 GCA_038201105.1 Nitrososphaera sp.
AAACTTTATCCTTCTCTTGACATGGCTAATATCCCATTTGTATTTGCTGTCAATCACAAGGTTGTAGGTGAAGAAGTGCCAGTAACACATTTTGATGAAATTGCGATATTACCTCCTGTCAGTGGTGGCTAAATATTGATTATAAATTTAATGCAAACAATAGGTGATTATATAGACATCAAAAATAGAGATTCATTTTGAATTGGAAGTGCAAAGATTATTGTTTTTGTTTATTCAATTCCACTACGGAGCTAAATGATGGTCCGAACAAAATAAAAAACCAAAGATAAACCTACGTCATACAACAATTAGGTATACACTATATGGTAGCGCTACATTGCTGTTGAACCTTTGAATTGAATGGTCAAATTGCTAATTAATCTTAACTTCGAAGAATATGTCGCATGTTTCGAATCTAATCATATGAACTTGTAAACGTCTCAATTAGGGACACTGAAAACAGTTTGGTTTACATCACGACTGCGTCTGCCTCCATCTCCACTCGGAATTCGGGTCGAATAAGCCTCTTGACTTCCACCATTGTAGTAGCTGGCAAAGTATCTCCAAAAGCTTCTTGATGCGCTTTTCCGATTTTTTTCCAATCCTGAATGTCTGTTACAAAAATTCGGGTCCGAACCACATCACTAAGACTGGCATTAATTTTTCGTAATACCATTTCTATATTTTTGATAATGATATGCATTATTTTCACCTACTATGTTACCATTTTCATCTATAGCGGTTGTTCCAGATATGTAAATATTTGAGCCTACGGGTACTACTCTCGAATAGCCCACTATGGCCCCCCAAGGAGCTCCAGAGGATATGTTTCGTCTTTGCATCATAAACAATTTGAATTAATCGTACATGCCCCGTTAATTTGGAGAATTATAAAATAACTTATTGCCACATATACGGCGATGATCGGCAATAACGCCATAGAACTTAGGCTCTAATTAAAATAAATCCCTTTACCTTTCAGACCTTCTTTCCATCAGATTCCAGTAAAGCGTTGTAATCGCAGCGACCTAGGGGACTGACTGAGAAAAGAATTCTAATTCGATCCCATTGAAATATAAGAGAATCCACTTATCATAAAACCGTGCGAGGGTGTTTATTGAGGAACGGAGAGGGTGTTGTTATCAACTTTCGTGGAACGAAAATGACAATCAAAGTTTCCGGGGAAGATTCTGGAGATAAATATTCCATGATTGAAATGGTTCATCCTCCAAATGTAGGCCCAGTATCGCACATCCATCCAAGAGCAACAGAAGCCTATTATGTTTTAGAAGGTGAGTATTTCATAACACATGCTAATCAAACTCATCACGCTCAAAAAGGAGATTTTATATTGATTCCTAAAGGCGTTCCGCACAATTACAAGTCAGGTAGAAATGGAGGAAAGGTACTGGTCATTTCACCAGCAGGACTAGAACAATATTTTCTAGAAGTAGCTACTGCTCTAAAGGTTGGTCACGTCGCATGGGAGCTAGAACAAGAAATTGCACGTAGGTGTGGGCAAGAATTTCTTGATAATTTGAAACACTGGGGACAATAGTGTGAAGATCCTTCCGTCGTCGCTCAGTCCTCTCTTTGCTCAATTAGTAAACACATGATACCCAAAATGATCATATAGAAATAGCAACTCCGAGGAGATCATCTTCTAAATATTCTCATAGCTATTTGGATCTGGTTCAACCTAGATTTGCAGTTACGAACAAGAGACGCCCAACACTCAGCTTTTTTATATTCGTACGTATTCCTAACGCTTGCGAGTTATTTTGATTTCAAGCGTTCTTGCATGAATAAACATTTGAAAAGAAAGTATGTGAAAGGAATTTTCTAATTATTTAATAACACTCGAGGGTTTCGGCTTCAAGTTTCCAAGATTTTATCAATACTAAAGCTGAGCTTTAAATTGCTATGTTTACAAGGGTCATGGTTAATGTCCGATCCTAGTGTTAGACGTCTTCTATGGTATTTATTTGCAGGTTCCAAAGGAGCACGGAACAGGATTAGGATCATTGACCTTCTAAGGGAACGACCACTTAACATTAATCAGCTTTCTGATTATATTGGGCTAGATTATAAGGGTGTACAACATCATATCTCTGTGCTTGAAAAAAATAATCTTCTAGCTAAGGGTGGCGAGAAGTACGGAGTACTGTATTTTATTTCCGAATACTTGGAACATAACATAGAGGCGTATGAGGAAATCAAGTCCAAGGTAAGCAAGTAAGTAAGAATATGGCCATCATTTGGATGTAATTTGGACAAAGCTAAATAAGGTCATTCAGGGCGGTAGTATTCATATATGGATTTCCTCATGGAGGTAAGTGCAGCAATCAGCCTGATAAATATAGCCCTATTGATAGGCTTGGCAACCATATATTTTAAAATTTATTCAGAAATGAAAGCTGTATTTACTTTGGGTCTTATCTTTTTTGCAGGTATGCTACTGCTTCATAATATAATTGCAGTATATGCTTATTTTGCCATGGCGCCGTTATATAATGAAGCGCTATTGCCCTATTTTGTAGCAATACATATAGCAGAACTGGCTGGCATAGCAGCTCTTCTGAAGATTACTGTCTAGTTGGACCCACAACCAATAGAATTGGAGCCAATCTGGAAAAAAGTATTAATACATTGTGATGAATTTGTTACTGTTTATGAGAAATTACTTAGGTGATAGATTACGTTAATAAAACATCATCTTAAAGGAATGGCTTTGACGGCCATCTTATCTTTGATTTCTGGTTTCCCGTTAAATTTGAATAATCTAGGTCCCATTTCACAACATAAAAATGAAATCTCTTTTTCAACCGCGTCAGCAGCATCCGGAGTCTCAATACCAAATATAATGGATGATAGAGGTGCGAAAGTTTACATGACTCAATATAAGGTCGATAAATCATCTTTTAAGAAAGCGCCAGAATTTAGTAATGTTACAGGTTATATAAATACAAATCCAATAAAATTATCAGATCTAAAAGGCAAAGTTGTTCTCATTCATTTTTGGACATATACTTGCATAAACTGCATTCATACTATTCCTTCTCTTAATGATTGGTATCAGAAATACGCTGACAAGGGTTTCATGATAGCTAGCATTCACAGACCTGAATTTGAATTTGAAAAGAATATCGATAACGTTAAAGAGGCAGTGAAAGGATTTGGAATAAAATACCCAGTCATCCAAGATAATAACTATGTAACATGGAATGCCTACGAGAATAGTTACTGGCCAAGGGACTATCTAGTAGATAACGAAGGTTTTATTAGATACGATCATGTGGGAGAAGGCGGTTACGCAGAGACAGAGAATATGATTCGGACTTTACTAGCAGAGCCTACTACTAATTCTGGTGTAATCACCAATGTTACTGCTATTGCTTAAAAACAAAATTTACTATATGACTGCAGAGCAGATACAAATTTGGATTTACCCAAAAGATTAACGGATTTATTTATTGCACCGAATATATTCTGTATTATTACATCAATTTTGTCTGGAGTCGAATTCAAATCCACTTGTTTTAGGTTTTCAGAAAAGCTCCTTAACTTTAAATTGACTCGATCTATATTACTCACTTTTCCAGGAGATGCGAGGAACTCCTTAGCAATTTTCTGCATATCCCTACGAAGCTCCGAATATAAATTCAAAAGATGATAGTCATTTCTGGTTTGTTGGACCAATTCTATCAAGATCCCTATATTCGTATTACCGAAGCGGAACATTTGATATCACAGATAGTAACGGCCTTGCGTAAAATTAAGGATGTTTTTCGATTCCACAGAGAGTTTGATCGGCAGGAATTGGCGAAGGATTTAGAAGCCTTGATTCTAAGGGCTAGGGAGGAACCAGGTGCTCAGCAACACATGGACAGTTGGCTAGCACTAAAGCTTTCTTCGATCTGTCCATTAATGCGAATTTCCATTGCGGCGACCTAGAGCAACAATGACTATGGCCACACCCAGAACAATGAAAATAATCTGTCTATTTTGCATGATGCTATTAGTACTGATAGCGTATGCATTCAAGATTGTTAGGTGAGCCATAAAACGGATAACTATTAGTGTCGCCTCGTAAAATCGGATGTATGCAAAAAAAAGACTCAGGTACTTTGTAAAACATGCAATAGGACAGTCGAAATCCTCAAAACAGATGAATACACACACCTTGGCTGTGGTCATACTAACATGTTTAATGGGAGCTTCAGCTCGAAAAGCTTCGCCTTGGAAAGCTTTCGTTATGTTCCAAACCCTGGCGAAAAGATCATAGCAAATATTACGGGCCAGCAGCCATCAGTGAACATTTCTGGCGAAGTAAAAGAGGTAGAATTTAAAAAGTCAGATACTGTGCCAGGTCAGTTCAATATCATTTTTAATAATTATACATCTAATTCTTCACTAATAACATCTAATCAAAGTATTTTGCAATATGATTCTATCGAACACATTTTGACATTTACGAGCCAACAAAACATGTCAATTGAAAACAAAACGATCTTACAAGCTCAGATAAAAGACTTTGAACACGAATGTAAAAAGACCAGTCCAGATCAAGGAAAACTAAAATCTATTCTCAACTATGTTTGTCCTATAGCAAAGGATGTGGGATTGATGCTAGTTAAAAATGGCTTGGATTGTAGACAGTTAAAATTCTAGTTTATCATGTACCAAAAATAGCCAAAAATACAGCGTAAGGTAAATAGAAGTGTTCTCCAATTTGACCCCATTTGAAGCATGTTTGGTCGAAAAGTAAAACCGGAAGGAACCGAGAAACCGCTAGATCACGGCTGTCTCATGTATGAGATTATCTGTCATTTTCGTATCACTGCACTGACTTAGCACAAGTGTCGCAATACCGTTCTATGCGGGTGGCGCCGCCGACATCATAACTGGCCATATAGGTCGCGAAGTTCTCACACATGACACAGAAGCCGCCACCTGTACGCTTGCGGATATATTCACGGCCGTAGTCAGTCGTTGGTGGTGACATTCTGTTTAATAAGTTAGGTTGGTCTTGTGTCAGAGGAATACGCGTGATCCTCGGTTTTTCCATTATTGTTTCACGACAATGCAAACTTTGACTATTTCACAGCGAAAGTACCAGAGCAATACTACTAGTTACAATCCATGGCCTGTTACACTAAGGTTTTACTACAGCGGCTTTGTACCCTATACAGAACGTCAGTATATGACTAACTATTTCTTCGATTACTTGTTCATAATTGATTTTTCCAGACTTCCCTTCAACTCGCTCTAGAATCATATTGGCTACAAAGTTCTTCAAAACATTAAAGGCTAGTGAATTTTTTTTAATATCTACATCTATTGTAGATAGACCTAATAGATTCGCTTGCTTCTTAGCCTTCTCGTCTGGTATTTTTTTCACCATAGCCGTGATGTTTTTTAATTCAACTTCTACTATGGATTTTGCTCTATTTTCGAATTCTTCGACATTCATGATTTCGCCTTTTCAGTATGACATTATATTAAGTTTAACACTAGACAGCGTTTGTCTTTGAAATTCAACATATGATTATCCGATAATAAACTTGAGCCATTATATCATTTAATTAAAATCGGAATTTTCTTTAATGCCTACAAAAGTACAAATCCTCATGGCTGTTGCGGGTTCATTGTTTTTGCCAGAAATAATACCTGCAACAGTCACTTTCGTACGGGAGAGCTGATCTTTAAGCAGGCAAAAAAATAATTGGTGGAGCTGCAACTGTCCTCGGTAATATAAGTGGCGAAATGAAGAAACCGTAGGAGCAAAGTAAATTCAATAATTTACTTCTTTTTATTTTATTTTTTAGTTAATTCCTAATTATTTGTACGCATTTCCCCAAATTGTCATCCCAGACCTTCTTGGAGTGCATTTGCAGCACGGTTATCAGGATTTGTTCTATAGATCAGAAACTTCATAACACCTCTCCTACGATTTTGGGTGAGATTGCTAATTACTCTTGGAGAACAACATTAGTCAGTGTATTTCAGCTTCAATATCAGTAGGAAGACATTGAGAGAAACACCGCGGTGATAAAGAAAATGTAAATGAACCAGATTGGTCTAAAATTTTTTATAATGGCATACCAATCGCAGTTCGATAATACTCCTACGTTAGCCAGCTTAGCAACAGAACAATTGCAGAAAACAATTTCTATCTGTAAGGATATTGCATATCGTATTGAATTAGACAGAAATATGAAGAATGCCGAAAATGAGAATATGACATATTGTTTTAAATGGGAAGACCTGCCCGGCAAGGACGTTACTCGCTTGTTATATTATCTAGAATCAGAATTCGGCCAAGCGTATTTTGCCAGAAAAATTGAAAGGAGTCAAAATAATAAAGTCCTTTCGTTTTCAACATCGACAGAGGAGGATATAGTTGCTGGGAAAATAACAGTAAGAGATGATTACAAAAACGCCGTCATGACCTTTGACGATGATCCAGATCAGCTGGAGAAACGAAGTTTTGTTGTAATGAAAGATACTAACGGTACTTATTTGTGTAAGCGACCAAAAAAAGAAAATATTGAACAAATTTTGGAGAGAACGAGATGAACCTGAATGGTAGATAATGATAAAATTAAAGGTGCATTATTAACAAAGACGGAACATGAATGGCTGATAGGAAATATTGAGGTTTCAAAACAGTATGAATACCGAATTAAAAGCGACATAAGGAAGAAACTTAAGATCTTTCAGGAATTAGAATTGCCTCTAATAATTAAGTGTGGTCTAACCAATAATCTAAGAATTCTGAGTCCATTCACTCAGGATCTGAGTGCTAATCCTCAGCTCCCAGGAATGAACATTGTCCAATCACATAATGATCTTGAATTTTGTGCTCAAACCAGAGAAATTGAAGTGGGCCGGAAGGTTTGTGAACTGTTATTGACACAAATTTTGGGCCCACATTCGCACCCTCGGATTGTGGGGGGATTGTGATGGAGTAGCAGTAATAATTTTTCATTCCTCAGTAGCGTATAAAGGTTAAAATCCAATAGTTATTGCACGAATAAACATGGTGACTGCAACACCAAATAATACTATTCCGAGTATTTTTTTAATTGTTTTGTCACTAAAACGTTGAGTATGACAATCAATGCTCAAAAACCGGCTTAGTTGTATCAGTAGAGTCTTTTTTGAATAATATCTATCCTCATTTTGATTATACGTTTTGAAAATATTAAACCAACATCTATTTATCTGCAGGTTCCTTTCTGGAACCCCGTTTATATTCTTCAAGTTCTCGAAAAATCAATTTTTGGAACTAATTCAACCCATTAAGTGTCTTTTTTGTATCTAGATTTAACAAACTTTCGATACACAAGATATCCAATAAGAGTTACTGCTACTCCAATTGAAGCAAACCTAGCAATATCTCTCAATAAAATGAAAGAGGTTGAAGATTCTCCATTACTCTGCGAAGTTTGTAAATTCTGCAGTTGAGATTTGAGGACTGGCACATCGAGCATAATTAATTGTGGAGATAAAATTGAAATGGTTAGATTATCCCTTTCGACTGTTGAAAGCCTTGTCATAATAGTATATTTGCCGGCTATGGCGTCTTCAGGATTAACTTTCAAATGAAGCGATGCACTGGTCTCGGAAATTTCGCTCATGTTGACTCTTTGTGGGTTTGCTAGGTAGGTTAACCCTTGTAGACCTGAATCGGTCATTCCTACTATAGATAATTCCACTTGGTTTAGTGATAAAAGTGTCGATGTGCCCTCTTTGGTGACAAGTATATCTAACGGATAGGTTTGATTTATCTTGAGAATTATTGGAGACAGATTACCGATATATCTGTTCTTCAATCCGAGAGGCACTGTCATAGTATTATCAAGATATGCTATCCTATTTGATGCCCATTCTGTGAACCATACCTTTGATGCATCTGGAGAGACTACGGCGTATACAACTGTTGCAAGTGGGCCTGTTGGAATATCAAACTCAGTCATGAGTCCTGTATCCACAGAAACTCTCGATATCTTATTTCCACCGTGCTGAGGAAAATAGATATTCCCAAATTTGTCTGAGATAACCTGGCTCGGAAGTGATGCAGGATATGCCTGGGATGGAGAAGTCCAATAGGATGTGTAATTCTCCAACTCGGAAGTTAGGTCTGAAACGATTAGTCTGCTTGAACCATGGTCTGATAGAAATATTCTACTCACGTTATTTTTATCCTGTGCTATAGTAATTCCAAAGGGCGAAAATGTATCTGGCTTCGCCAAGGAAATTTCAGTCATTCCGCTGGCTTTACCTCCGGGAATGAGCAACCATGGCTCTACTCGTAAGATGCTATTTGAATATGACAAGGTAACCCATAACATTCCCTTGGTATCAAATGTAAGAAGAGTAGGACCCGTTGAATCCCCAGTAGGAAATTCAGTTATCCCCTTAGTTTCAACATCGAAACTGCCAATCTTATTTCCAATTATTTCTGCAAACCATAAATTTTTACTATCAGGAGAGAGCACAATACCCATTATTCCAGAGTTATTTGTTGGAATTCTATACAGTCCTATTTTACCACTTTTTATATCGATACTTCCAATTGAATTTATCCTTGCATCTGTAAACCAGATGCTGTTTCTCGTTTCATCAAATACCATTTGACCACCTGCTAAATTTATTACAGGATTGTCTGTTACGGTCTCCCCCTGAACTGGATAAGAAGAGAATGTCCTATTTGCAAGATTGAATTTCATTATATTGCTTGTCTGATTAGTTTGATGATAGAACCAAGGATTTCCTTGAGAATCAGTAACAACTCCTCTAAGTCCCCGCTGATTAACTAAAGGCACATTAAATTCATGAATAAAATTGCTTTGCTTCTGGTAAGTTACGAATTCTTGGTTCAGATTTGGAGGATTGGAAAGACTGGATAATTGAGCAGAACTGCCTTGAATAATAAAATGAAGGGTCATGATTACTAAGGTAAGCAGCAAAGAAGTAGAAATCCCTCCCTTCGAAATCATCTGCCCCAAGAACATGTTAGTTGATACAATAATTGCTAATTACTCTTTGTATTTTCCATATATTCTAAGGGTTCGATGTTATGAATGCTAGAGGTCCAAAATTAATCCTCCAACTAGATGACATGACAAGAAATAGCAACCTAATTTTTTATTTTTATAATATTGAATGCCAAAATGGGACGTAGTTTGTCGGAGTAGGTAACTCTTCTCAGCCTTTCTACTTCGGTCCAGATCATGATATAAAACCATCGTCTGGTTTATTGCATTCAGGCAGAATTTCCTTTTATTTTTCTATACGCATCAGAGGCTGCAACAGCAAATGAACCAGCCGATAAAGCCAATAAAATAGATAGTAATATGGACAGGGGTCGGTATCTTATTCCTCTATGGAATAATTCCAACTCTACAGCCAGCGAATTTTGGAAGGGTCTACTCTGCCTATGGAGGAATTTTTATAGCAATGTCAATTGTCTGGGGACTAGTAGTAGATAAAAAGAGACCTGACCGTTATGAAATCATAGGCTCTGCAATTGCGGTTTGTGGCGCAGCAGTAATATTTTACTTTCCCCGTTAATGTAGCAAGCAAGCGAGTCTCAAAACTTATTGATAATACACTTCAAAGCCATAATTAAGTTCAGTAATTTGGTTAGCAATTAGTTTTATTAGATGGATACAAGAGCATCATATCATGCAGGTCAAATGCTCGGACTGTAATTGCATGCCGCAAGAATGTAGAACTAGCCTTTCACCATCAGAATGCCCTAACTGTATTTTAGTGGAATGTTGCTGCTGGGGACACTAACATGAATTGGACATCGAAATGGAATTCATGCCATACAAGAATCATATTGATTTACAAGGTCTGTTGATATACTTGAACATTTAGAAATCAACCACAAATAGCAATGGAGAAAGAGGTTATTTTAGAACGCTGCGAGGATTTATCATACAACTCTTAGTTAACTTGTTACTTATCGAGTATACCGCCCATATCAGAAGCGCTAGGGACAGAAACCGCAAGGGAGTCTGATAGTTGGACAAAAAGGTAGATGCGGCTATTCCTGCTCCGCCAAATGTGGAAACAAGAAGAAATCCTAACGAAGAACAACTGGCACATGTGCTTGAAAGCACGCTCACAGTTGACCCCGAGAAAAATGACGCCATACTTATCTTCAACTTGGAGTGTCTCAACACATATACGTTCATGCTCACTACAATCCCTAAAAGTATTGAAGTTAAATTTGAAAGAATAAAACTTACGACTGCGTCATCTGGTAAATAGAATATTACTATCGGTGAAAAGAATAGCAATTGGTCAAATACATTGAAGACAATCCAAAATATAGATGCTATTCCCCCAGTAATTAGCACATACATCCAGTTTGAAAATACCATCTTGAAGGAAAGAACGAGGCGCTGGATTATAGGAGAGATTGTCTTTTTGCCTGTCACTTGTAAATTAACTTCCAGAGAGTTTCTTATTAATTATTGCCTGAAATGAAGGGAATGGATAGGCTCCGAGTAACATTTCCCTGTCAGAACCATCACCCTTCTGTATAATGAAGGTAGGAGTTCCCTGGAAGCCTGATGCAATCGCAAAGTTTGTGTCGTTTTCAACAAAGGACTTGTATTTTTGGCTGTCAAGACAGGAATTAAGTTCCTGTGTATTCATTCCAGGAATTCCAGCACCAAATTTCTTCAAATTTTCCACACTTGCCCAGCCAGAATTCTCTTCGCCTTGATTATTGTATAATATTTCATAGAAGTTCCAGAACTTTCCTTGGTCATTGGCACACTGAGAAGCAGATGCTGCACTGAATGAGTCAGAACCATGAGTCACAAAATGCTTGAATACTAAGTTTACTTTACCTGTTTGAAAATATGTCATGTTAAGTGATGGTTCAGTTTGTTTTGCAAACCTACCACAGAAATGACATTGAAAGTCACCAAATTCGACTATTGTAATAGGAGCAGATGTATTTCCTAATACTGGAGACCCTTTGGTCATAAGACTGGATAAAGAAAGATTATTGGATTGGCTAGAATTATTAATTGCTTGGGTTACGTTAGGATGTTCACCTGCAGGTGAAAAGCCGTTCTGGACATTAGTATTTCCTTCATGTGCCCTTTCTTCCGCAGTTTCTGTTCCTGTTTCGGCAGCCATCACTAGGCGACTTGATTCTAACCTCAGGGGGGCAATCTGAAAATATACCAGTGTAGAAATTAGCATTAAGGCGAGGATAATATAGACACCTCTGAATTTATCTGACATTTATTCTAGGTTAGCAAATGCAGTATAATAATGGTATAATAACTAAGTTATAACGACTTGTAACTAACTGCAAACGGGAATGTAGGAACTGGTGGGTATGATTCCGAGTCATCCACGATATTGACAACGAGATTTGGCTGCATCTGCAAAATTGATTCACTCTGTTGAGAAGAACCTCTATGTCGTGTTGGTTATAATTGTATCAATGGCTGTCCTATCAATACTAAATACACTTGGAATTCTAAAGGTTCTCTACTCCGAGGACGTAGACCATTCTGTTGATGTCATCCTGTCAGTCATATTGGTAGTTATAGTAGCCCCACTGGTCATCTTGATTCTAAAATCAAGGAATGTGCTAGATGATTGGAATGATATGTTTGAGAGAAATACGATAACATCTATGAGCATATCTATGGCGGATAAGAATAAGGAGGAGGCCCTCAAGGCATTGGCGCAATCAATTGGACAAATCAGCGAACCGCTAGATGAATATATCAACTCTAGTAAATCTGATTTGACAAATCTGATATATTTACAATGATTGGTATTGGTGGCGCAGTTACCGGAATGCGAAACAACTTCTTCCTCGCTTGTAGATAATATTTTGAAACGATAATTGACTGATCTTCATTATTTGAGATTTTTTCTTCTGCCCTTGCGAAATCCAAAAATATTTCTTCGGCAATGCGTTCAGTTGTCCACTCATCATTGAAGTCTTCCTCTTCTAAGTCGAAATTTAGCTTCGTCATCATGAACTCCTATTTGGGATACTGATTCCAAAGTAGAACACCAAGTCCTAATGCGTCGGAATTTCCAAATTTCAATCGGCGCCATTCTCTAGTCTTCCCGATAGCATATGCGTCAGCATCCCTCTCCGAATGTTTGCCTCTAGCGCCCCATACCTTTCCTCTTTTTCCAATGTGATTCTTTTGCCAAAGATGTCTTAACTCGTGGGCTGTTACGTGTATTACTGCCTCCATCCTGCAGCAAGCAGCAAACTGAAAACAGGAATTTGGAAATGGCATGGAAGGTGTATGAAAAATGGAATAAAGGTTACTACACGGAGGAAGAAATGAAAAATTATGTTAAAAGGAATTTACGTCACACCATTTCAAAAAAAACCGTGCAAAGATGCATTAGAAGCGACTCTCGAATAGACACTGATGGAAGAAAGTACTTCCTAACACAGAGAGCAAGATTTGAGTCGAGATACCTTGAACCTGAGTATTTTGGAAGGAAAATACTTCATGAAATGATTGGTAAACTACAAACCCCTGAATCATTGGAGGAAAAAATTAAACATTTTGTGTTAAGATTTGGAGCGATTATTTTTTTTAATTTTATAGAGGCAGTACGGCCTTTTAAGGATGATTCATTGAGCGTATACGACAGGGAAGAGTTAGTAGGACATTGGGCAAGGCACGGAGTTCCCCTTGAATTTATGTATCAGCTTTTTCAGGGGACATTTGATTATAGAAAACCCAAGGATAAGTGGAAAACACCAATTAGTGAAATGAAAGAGGACAGGATTAAAGAGGTATTAGGTGCTATACAAAAGGTATTTCCAGAAATATATGAAGATTTCCGGAGAGCCCGAAGGGAGGCATTCGGCAAAACTGTCGTGGAAAACAATGGTGTAATAACAGATACGATTGATGATTCATCGTACTAAGAATAAAGATTTCTGTTCGTAACTAAGATACACTGCCAGGTATCTTCGGATATTGACGACGACTCTCGGGAGCCTTTAAAGCATACATCCCTTATTAAACGACAGAAGCGATATTGTTATAGGGTCTAGGTTTCTGGGTAATAGGGAAATTGGATCAATATCAGCATTAAACAGCTTCGGAAATAAAGTGTTTAATAGAGCAATTAATTTTGCTGTTGGATCATCATTGACAGATTCGTTGTCTGGCTATCAAGCTCTTTATCGTAAGACGTTTAATGAACTTATTCTTCTAAGCGATGCCTTCGAAATTGAGGTAGAAATGACTGTTGAGGGGTTGGCAAAAGGGTACAGGATCATTGAAGTTCCCATTGATTATAAAGTGAGGAGCAAAAAGTCAGTGACAAAATTAAGTCCAGCCAATGATGGTATGAAAATAGCTAGAACACTTATTTCAATTTTGATTAATATAAATCCATTAAAATTTTTTGGTATCTTCGCATTAGCTTTTTTTATTGTGGCCCTCTGGCCCACGACCCAAGTTTTATATGAAAAGATTTCTACAGGTATTATTGTCTCAATTCCAGCTACAATACTTTCTGCACTTTTATTGGTAACGTCTGGCCTTTCATTAATCATGGGCATGCTGGCCGAACTTACTGTCAGATCTAGAAGAAGATTAGAATTTCTTATAAATAAAAAAATGAACGGTAGGTTGTGAATTGCCGTTTTCTATTGCGGAGAATAGTATATAATTCTCTAATTGACCCTGAGTGCGATATTAGACTCGTGATCAAACTGAGTAATAGTTGTACTCATACGAATGTGTTGTAGGGACACTCTCATTACACTTTATCAAAGATCTCTACCTCTTTTTATCTCAGGATGTGTCTTTTCAGTATATGACACTTTGATTAATACGGTGCGTATATTGTATACGCGAGCTGGCGAATTGGTTTTCGGTACAAAAACTAAATAGTGAATTGTCTGTCTTTCCTCAAAAATAATAAACTAAATGCCTTGCTCACTTTGGTATAATTCAGGAATGTTACTCACGTTTGAGATCTTGGTATTATGGAGTATCTTAAGTAATAAGTTTATCAAAGCATCGAAGATATCATAGAGAGTTATCCATCCAGTACCTACTATTTGAGCTCCTTCTCTGAACGAACGTTTTATTCCATCCACTACTATCGACAGATCCCGACCTACATATCCATTATTATGGAGCGAGTTTCTGATATGCGCAGGTGTATTCAGGATTAAATGATCCCTGTTATTTCGAATATCAGTGTTAGTTAGGGAAGGATCTAAGTATATTAACAGTTTTTTAGTAATATCCCAGTATTTATCTTGCGCAGTGTTGATGCCCAAATTTACATTTATGGACTTTAGTAACTGTTCTGTATAAAAAATTCCAGTAGTACAGTAATTGGCTCTGTTGATTGTGTCGAACTGATCTAGAAATGTTAACCTGTGTTTGGCATTTAGTACATTTTCATTCAACTTGATTTCTTTTGAGTCTAGTAATCGAAAATATTCATCGAGCTGAATAATTAACCAACCATTTAATTCAAAGAAATGGGAAAAAAACTTGTAGCGGCTGTCTTCTAAAGAATAATTATTCTTGTGCTCCAAAGTACATTTTAACGCTTTCATTAATAGTTCATCGAAGTCGGCTTTAGCCTTTGTCGTGCTGTCTTTCAGGAAGGATTCAGTAATAGGCAATATAGATCCAATAATGGTATTTTATTAATTTCTTTTCGTTCAAATATGCGCACAGATGTTACATCAGGTCATAGGAGATCGTAGCATTGGTGGAAAAGGCATTGAAACCATTCAAAGGAGGAATAGATGGAATATTTCAATCCAGAAGCTTTCGTGATTGGTCCAGCTAACTCCCGTAGTGTAACAAGAGCAACAATGAAAACATAGCTGTAACACTCGGACTAGTCTGATTTTTCAGATGGGTCTAAAATTAAACTTGCACGCACATTTGACGTTTAGATTTACTTCAGAGTAAACAGGATTTCGGCTGTTCGCTTCGACAACGACGGATAGTGAAAATGTGCGCCTTTTGTGACAGGTAGCTACCCCCACCCACCAGTCGTCATGATAATTTGAGGTAATAAACGAAATAATAAATCAGAACCAACCTATCAAGAATGAGATTATGAGATTATTCCGAGTGTATATTTTTCTAGGTCTTCGGCAGTCTTTAACATTCGTTTGGCATCAGAGTCAAGTAGCATAAAATCATCGATTAAATATCTTGCATTATTTCTTAGTGCACCTAATTTGTTAAACAGATTTTTGAATTGATTTTTGTAATTGCCAATTTTCATAAATTGATTGTACTTAGATGAGGCATACTTGTGAGTAGGTCTATTTACATATTTTTCTTCAGACATAATGAAAAGTTGACTGGTCATAAATGATTCAACCGCACTAAATAAATTATCCACGTCATCGTTTGAAATTAGAATATAGTTTGAAATAGCGTTTAAATATTTTATCAGTCACAATCATTATTATATCTGCATAACTAATCCATTTATAGACAATGTCAGTTTCACTGATAGGTTTTATCGTAACTCTTGTGGTAATAAGCGTCTATGCTGCAGGGAGTAATATTTCTGTTTTTAGCATCAATAATACTGAAAATAATGGACAGCAACCTCATGCTCCAATTAGAACACATGAGTATACTCTAATAGCTGAAGATACGACAATAGAAATATCCCCGGGCATGCGTGTCGATGCCTGGACTTATAATGGAACCGTTCCGGGGCCTACATTAACTGCTACTGAGGGTGACAGAGTAATAATTCATTTTATAAATAAAACTCCATTGCCACACACAGTTCATCTTCATGGTGATCATCCAAGTGAACAAGATGGTGTTTTTGAACAGATTGGACCTAATGGAACTTATACATACGATGTTATTGCGAGACCAGCAGGTGCCCTGATGTATCACTGCCATGTCTCACCAGTGATGCAGCATGTGAGGATGGGTCTTTACGGTGCTTTTATTGTATATCCCAAAACTCCGCTACCTGCCGCCAGAGAATATGTTCTTGTTAGTGGTGAATACGATACTAGAAATCAACTTGTTCCACTTCCAGAATATTACATGTTCAACGGATTTACTGAACAATACATGACACATCCACTCCCCGCAAAGACCAACGAAACAGTAAGAATTTATCTTATGAACATGGGCCTTTCTCCTGCATATGGTATTCATATTCATGGGTCGTTATTCAAAGCGTATCCATCTGGTATCTGGCAAAATCCACCATTGATGGTACAGTCGTGGGAAACAGCATCTGGGAATGCTGCAATACTAGAGGCTAAGTGGCCCTGGCCTGGTAATTTTACATTTCATTATCACGGTATTCCAGAAGAAAGGGGAGCAATGGGGTACTTTAATGTGACAAATGCTCCTGCAAATGCGATAGATGGAAAAGATATTGCGATTACAAAGTCTATAAACATGATGGACTGGCAGGCAAACCTGACAAAGAATTTGCAGAAAGCAAATCGAACTGGAACTGTAACCACGTTGGCCGCTGATGCTGAAAGTAACAACCATGAAATGCCCCGTGACATGGAACATCCACAAGAGCACCCTTCTAAAGTTACCTCTTATAACAACACAAAGCTAAATGAAGTTTCGATAGTGAAAGGTGCAGCCACTCTTGGCAATAAATCGTACTCACCAAATCCCATTACAACCAAAGTTGGAAGTACAGTCACATGGACCAATACAGATAATACTATTCACACAGTCACGTCCGGTGTACCTAACACTGTCAACGTAGGCGAATTATTCGATTCAGGCTTAACAGCATTCATAATGCCATCTAAGACATATTCGCACAAGTTTATGCATCCAGGAGATTTTTCATACTTTTGTAGAGTGCATCCGACTATGGTAGGAAAAATAAGTGTCCTTCCTTGAAGGAACGATGTCCCCATATATTTGGAAACTCGTTATAGTCAGTGTAAATCCATGTTGCCTTCAACAATACGTAGGAAAGAAATCCTACGTTTCCATATCGCAACTGTTACTGCCTCAATAACTTCCGAATTTGATATCTAGTTGTTTTATTGAATGTTATTGAATGTACGAAAAATGACTGTAGTCTTTTTTTTTTTGAATTCCTTTTTGTCACTACCTTCGATAATTTTGGACAAGACGATAAAAAAGCAAACTTGAAGTTCAAAATGGACAAGGTTGTTCAAGAAGCATTAAACGATCTACGCATCGGAGAAGCGAAACTTGAATTCGAAGGTGACAAAATAGATTCAAACAATATTCAAACTGTTCTTCTACAAGAGAAACCACACAAATAGTAAAGACAATTGTAGATATGCGTATTTGCATTAGAAGATATGCTAAAACTGCTCCCCATGGATGCAAAAGATTGTGAACAACGGGCGGATACGTTAAAAAAGATTCTTGTCTGTCTATATGGTATTACGGGCTCATATTGGAACAGATATGGAAACGTTTTGGCTTTTGAACAGATCAACAGAAGGTCCAGAGAGTTATTACTGGAGGCTAAGGATATTGTACAAGGATTGGGATATAAACTGATATATGCTGATACAGATGCGGCATTTGTATACAGAGAATATGCAACAAGAAATGACTATGAGAAACTGAGAGAGATCATCAGTAAGGAAACTGGACTGGCTTTATTTTTAGAATATCATTATAAGTTCTTGGTGCTCTTACCACTTGAGGCTGATGAGAAGCTAGAGGCTTTGAAGCATTACTTTGGAATTACATATGAAGAAGAGTTAGTCACACGGCATAGAAACAAGAAGACACGATACACCGCGTTTTATCAAAAAATTTCAAAGTGAGTTACTCTATACCTTGTTTAGTGCCAACAGTACTAGAGAGATAATTGACCAAACATTAGAAAATGCGCTATTTTGTGTAACGAAAACTATTGATAAAATAATGACAGGTGAAATTCAAACTCAAGACATCATTATTTCAAAACAACTGAGGATGAATATTACAAAATATAAGAATATCTTCCCGCACGTAGCTGCTGCACTTCAACTAACAAATACTGGCAAACAACCGGTAAGGGGAGACATCGTACAATATATTTTCACAAATGTTGAGCACCAAAATCCACTTAATAGGGTTGTAACCGCAGAAGGTTCAGATAATTCTAGCTTGGACTATGACAAAACGAAATACAAAGAGATGTTGCTAGATGCCACTGAAACTGTGCTTGGAGTTTTCGGATTCGACAGGACATTGTTTGGAAAACCAAAGGATAAGAAGTGGTGGCTGGAATTAAGGAGAAACAGGATGAACGATGTGCAAGCCGAAGCTGGTACGAGATGATCAAGTCAACTGACTCAAATTCACAAAAAGCCAGTGAATTGGTTGCATACCACAAGGTTAAGCGTATATTTCTTAGTTTGAAGGATATGGAACAAGAAGACCCAGACCAACTTCAGATTTGCGAATTTAGGGGTCAAGACTTTGAGTTAGTAGCGGATTAGGATTTAAATCTCATTATTTTAAATGAATTAGTCGTATTGTCAGCTAGGTCAAAGGCACAACACACAATTAATCAAATTTGGCAAACGGATAATTGAACCACCGTTATGATACAATCGAAGAATGAGACTTATTATTCACACAGGAAAGGGCGGAACAGGCAAAACTGTCATCTCTTGCTGTACTGCAATCAAGCTTGCTGAAAGAAAATATAGAACTTTGGTAGTTTCTTCAGACCCCGCTCATACTTTAGGTGATGCTTTCAAAATCGGTAACAGTAACAAATACGACAATAATGAATCTGTTCAGATGAGGGAAATTTTGCCTAATTTGCATGCACTTCAAGTCGATCCCGTAATTGAGATCAAAGAACAATACGGCGACATCCTATCCTATATGGCTTCAATATTTTCATCAAGAGGTGTCGATGAACCACTGGCTTATGAAATTGCTATGATGCCGGGGATGACACAACTTTTTTCCTTGCTAAAGATTGAACAATTAATACGAACCAAGTCATATGACGCAATCGTTCTTGACATGCCAGCCTCTGGCGAGGCCCTAAGATACCTTTATTTCCCAAAGCTTGTTGGGAGCGTTGGTAGAAAGCTTACTGGACTAATGGGTGCGTTCTCGGGATTCTCAAAAATGTTTCAGGCTTTCTCTGGTGTCTCATTATCAAATGGTGTATTCCACTATGAGCAAGAACTATTTGATAGGCTGGATATTCTTTCAGATATTATTAGAGATAATGACGTAACCAGTCTGCGATTAGTAGCCAACCCTGATTCATTCAGTATAGAGAACGCAAAAAGAGCATTAATGTCCGCAAGCCTTTATGGTATTAATGTTGATCTAGCAATAGTTAACAAAATCTTGCCGACAACTACAGCAGTCAGTAAAGATTCAAATGAGTATTTCACAAAGTTGATAGAATTTCAACAATCCAAGCTAGAGGAAGCTAAAGCAAATTTTTATCCTCTTTCAATTAAAGAGGTTCCTCTTCACAGCGGTGAATTAGCTGGAATAGAAATGCTACGATCAAATGCCAATCTCATGTTCCGGGACGATGAGGATCCAGCTGATATGTATTATCAAGGAAAACCATTTTCCATTATTCAACAAGATGTAAATAGACTACACTTCACAGTTAAAGTGCCCTTTACGGAAGAAAAGGACCTCAATATTACACGTTTCGGCTCGGAAGTGATAATAAAAATCAGGAGCGCAACGGGTTATCTAGTAAATGTCATTCCGTTACCTATGATTACATACAATATGGAGATGTTACAGGCGAATGTAGATAATAATGTGCTGAATATAATATTCGAAAAGAAGTTCTGACCGAGCGATATTGTCAATTATCTTACCGAGGCTACGAAAATCCAATTTAGCTTTGTAGTGTACAACGAACCAATGCCATTTGAGAGTCCTCCGTTATGGGTTTGGACAATCATTGCGGGAATAATGGTAGCGAGTAAATTAATCTATAGATGGTATGCAACAAAGCGGCTGGCAAAGAAAGATGAAAAAAGTCAAAAACAATAATTATTTTACTTATAATTGCTAAACGTATTATGGTGCTCGCACTTCATAATCAGCGTTAATCAGAATAATCGACACTCAATTCAACAGATCGCATAATATATTATGGAAAACCTTCAACCAAATCAATTTGATGACATATTACCCTTACAAGAAAAAGCTTTCGTTATGCTCTATGCAGACTGGTGTCCTTTTTGTCAGGCGTTCAAATCCATTTTTGAATCAGCGGTAAGTTCACTTAAGGACAGACAATATCTAATATTTATCATGCGCAGCGAAATTAAATGAACTAAATGATGTTTATGAAATTCGAAATTTGGTGGAACATCTCAAGCAGACGTTTATTCAAGACTACAAATCATTTTGTGATTATGGTGTGAATCCTGCTTAAAGAAAGAAAAAACCCAAGCGGAAGGCAAAACCAACGGGAATGGAAAGAGGTCGAGGAATTATAAGCAGCCCATCTATACTGACAGGATTTGTTAACTCAGGAAATCCAAAATAGATTTCTGCTTTTGCTTCTGTCTTATCAATTTTTTATTTCTGCAACTAGTATCATCGAATTGTTCGACATCTTTCTTTTTTTCCCAGGTAATTTGAGGCAGTTCCATCATTTCTCGGAACATCTTCACTGTTCCAGGGCCAAAGCCAGCATAATGGTTATTTGCTGAAACTATAGCCGCTTTAACATTCCTTTCAAATCGTTGTACGCTCTTCAGTTCCTCTACCCATCACTCCATCTCTAAAATTCTACCCGCTGTATTTTTCCGAAATCTCTTTCGTCGATAGAAGCTTCTATCACCAATAAGGCGAAGATAAATAAGGTCTGATGTTACTGCAGGAGGAGTAGTCAACCGGTCTTGCTGACTCCAAACTAAACAAATGTTTCTACTCTTGAGAAAATTGTATGCCAGTTCGTTATACCAACTTGGATGTCGTACTTCTATAGCATACCTGAATGTACCTTCTAATTCAAAGTCTAACTCGTGAAGAGCGTCCAGACCCTCTTTAATTTGCAATGATGGAGGTAATTGGATTAGCAATGCCAGTGTCTTGTCGGCTAGCGGTTCCATGGCATCATAGAATTGTCCTAGTTCTTTTCTTACATCCTTCAATCTTTTATCATGCATGATAACCTTAGGAAACTTGGCTGTAAATATAAAGTTGTCAGGAGTTCTTTTAGCCCAATTCTGGACCATGAATTTACTTGGAATCCTATAGAATGTAGAATCTATTTCGACGTAGTCAAAGACGCTGGAATAGTAAGTTAGCCATTTCTCGTTCTCAATAGTCTCAGGATAGAATGGGCCCTGCCAGGAAGTATAACTCCATCCAGAACAGCCGGTGCAACTGGATTGGTAGTTACAACTTGCTATCGGATAAGTCTTAGCAGCAAATCAGAAGGTTGATCTAGAATCTGCTTCTGATCTAATTATTAAGAGATATTTCAATGAGTCTTGTCGCTGCAAAGTTGTTTCCCGTTTTTGGTCAACTCTACAATACCATTATTGATAGAAATAAGCCCTTCTTTTAGGAATTCTTCGAGAACTTTATCTACAAAGGAACGATCAAATCCTGCAAGATGTTGATTATAGATGGATGTTATTCGAAACTTGGTCGAAGTTCCGTTGTTAAAAGCATCTTTATGTTTTTTACAAAGTTCATCCATGAAGTTTTCAATTACTCTTGCCTTATCATTGGATGACAATGGGTTCTACAACGAGTAGGAATCATTTATCTTTTGATAAAGATAAAAAGATATAACAAACGTAAAATAGTCTGATATTCTTCTAATAGAAGCGAGTTGGTAGGATCTAAACGTTTTACCGCAGAAGAGGCGAAGAAAATCGGCGAAACGCTGGGTGTTAATTGGAGTAAGTTCGATGTAGAGCAATTTAGAATGGGATTGGATGTCGAGTTGGAACATGGGATTAGTGATCTGCAAACAAACGTTACTCATGATAATGAAATGATTACTGGGAAAATTGCACTTGCTCATCTGAATGAATTTCCAGATTATTACACAAGACTAGAAAAGATGGAAAAGGAAGCAAAGGAGTTTCATAATAAAAAATAGGAAAGTTCAGACAGGAGCAAAGGTATATTTTGTATTCCTGTCTGTCCCTAAACACAGATATAGTAATCTTACCAGAGGCATCTTTTACCTTGTTAATTCTTTCTACTACCATGATTTTTTATTCTCAGGTCTAGTTACCGTCAATTCTACATGATAAGGATCTCGGAATAATGATACCTTAAATTATTCGAAGTTTGAGCGGATAGGTAATGACGGTGGTTAATCTTCCCATTTTACTTTCCCCGCATCCCAAATGATAAATTGAATCCGCTCCAAATTATCCCGATTATCATAGTGGACCTGGTCCATTTCTATTGACCAACGACAGGAGGAAAGAACGATTTTTTCGCCTTCAATTTTACAATCTATTAGATACAATAATTCTTTTACCGACATCTTAGGATACCGCTCCATAAAGCGCAGGATTTGTTTCGCAAGATCTATCTTATTTTGCATAGTAAGGTCAAACAATGGGTGATGAGCGGGGTGTATTCTGTTCTGAGTCGCCTCAATTTCGTCTAACAGTCTTGTTCGGACTTCTGGAAGCCTATCATCCGGGATAACGCTTTGCATGATTCAAAAAACGAGCCACTATCTATAATGAGTGGTTCACTGACGGGAGAGGGACCATATATCAAATGTCCGAATCTCTTAATTCGCTGCTCGGTCGGTCCTTTCAAAAGTATAAGAAAAATCAGAATTAATTTGTGTATGATTATTCGAATTTATCTTAGGGCCTTGAGAGTAGAACTTTGTATAAGCCGAATTTATCTAAAGATTGCAATGAAAGAATCACCTCTGCCAATTCTTATAGTCGTATTAGTGATAACTTCGCTAGTAACGTTAACCGCTGTGCTAAATACTCAAGCAGCCAGCCGGCTAATAGTCCGGGGTATTCAGGCAACTGTTAGTATAAGCCCAGAGGAGTTAAATTCTTTGACAGATACTATCTTTGGAGCAATAGTTCCAGGCCGTGGCCCCAGTATCCCGAACATCTCAGGTGGTGTCCCTGGTGCCACGCACATGCCAGGTGGTGGACCCAGTATCCCGAACATCCCAGGTGGTGTCCCTGGTGCCACGCACATGCCAGGTGGTGGACCCAGTATCCCGAACATCCCAGGTGGTGTCTTCGGTATCCCGAAAATCGTCGGTGGTCCTCCAGACATTCCAGGTATCCCAAGAAATATCTTTGGACCTTGATTCCACTATCCTCCTCGTCATGATGATATCTGATAATAACGTCTACCCTCAGAGCAACATTATATGCTTCTTTCTATAATTTTAGCCATTGACATCAATTTACTCATGATTTATCTATGAAAGTTAATAATTAAAATTAAAAATATCTACAAGCATCAGCCTAAAATCCTATTATTCTAAGTAATGATATCATTGACAGTTGTTTTATTTCAATAAAGTTAGTTGACTTTTGGAAATATTTGCGAAACACAGGCTTTTTCATGATTCACGGTCTGTTTTTATGCGGGAATTAGAAGACAAATTTGAAATAGAGAAGTTTCCTACTAAAGGTGACATAACAAAAACTTATCTGAAGGAAAGGATGAAAGAAACAGGGAATCTCCCTCCTAAAGACGGAATGATACAAAAAGAAGAGTTCAACTATCCTTGGATTTACAAACGGCTTTCTGGATATCATTCAGCATTACTGCTTTTGTATGTAGTCTTTGCAGCAGTATTAGTTCTTTCCATTCTAGCCATATTATCATACATCGAACTAACGGAAAAAATTCATTGGGAACAAATGCTAGGACAATTTACTAAGGAAGATAAAAGAGCGTTTCTGCAAGTGTGAGTATTATCTATCTGATAAGTTAGATAATCAATTCCTTTTTTTTAGGATCGCGTTAAAGACAAAATAAATGGTTTGACCACTGATTAATGTCTACTAGTTAGGTAGTTCTCTGCTCTGACTACATTGGGGAATGAAAGAGATCTGTCATCGGTTTGCCCGTTGTACTTGTATCTCCTTTTCCAAGATTTCCGGTATTGAAGATTTTTTCCACGGTGGACAACAGGCTATAATGACTGTACTGTCCAGGAGACCTAAATCCATTCTTTGCGAAAGGTGAGACAAGAATCAATGGTATATGACCTCCGTTAACCGCATAGATTCCTGTTCCGAAGCCTTCTGTACTATTTTCTTCACCCTCGTCATATGTAATAAAGAGGGCAGTTGAATTGAAGACTGGCGAATTAACTACCTGGGGTACGAACGTAGATAGCCAGTGATCTCCAAAGGCGACTGTAGTGTCATGGGTATTGTTGAAATCGTTAGGAACAAAGAAAGAATAATTTGGAAGGTTATTATTTTTCAGGTCTTTGGAAAACTGATCAAGTCCTACAACGTTATCACATCTGTTCTTATTGTCCCTAATGTCACCAAAATACACAAACGGGTTATGATGGACAGTATAATTTGATTCACCAAAATCTGTCAAATCGCAAACCCCGGGCATGTCTTGATTGTATGATTTCCAACTGATCTTCTTTGCCTCAAAAAGGTCAACGAGATTCTTTTGATTCAATGGCTTCGTTTCTTTTGGATCCATGTTAACCTTTATGAAAGGAAATCCAGCAATCATGGATATATAATTTGGTAAAGATTCTTGTTTCACGGCATAATACTTTGATGCTATAGCGTAGTCCTTGGCCAGTTGATTTTGATAAGTTGCATTTGGCGAGTCGATTACCTCTGAATATCCACGATTTTCCATTACTATTATTATGACATGCTGGATTTTGTTTTTCGAATTAGTCTCTCCAGCACGAACGGTGCTATTATTGTTGGTAAGCGCATACGAAGTTACTAGAGAAGTTGGTATTAGGATAACAAGCGAGATCGCAAATATGTGAAGCAGAATTTCCTTTGTCATAATACAGGCGTGACAAATATCAATATAATATGTTACTTAACTATGTTAATCTGACTTTCATCACAAGTTTTAGTTATCTAAGAATGGAGTTTTTTAATTAATACATATTTTGGTCCAAAAAAAAGAAGGATTAGACTGGTGTGAAACTATATTTTGTATTCCTGTCCGCACCTATTCTTTTTACTTCCAGTAGATTCAATCCTTTCTAACTATGACTAAAGTTTATTTTGGTGATTGGATAAAAGTTATAGCACCTATCTGTGTTAGTAAGTTTAGCGAATCAACGACGTCCCAATGTTCTACAATTGTGCCATTTGTGTCCATTCTGAAAAGATCTGCAGTTCTCATATTCATCGGATTATTGGTAGGCGCGAATCCCTGAAATTCTCCTTTTTGGTGCCGGATCCAGAAAGGCTTGTTTTTTAATCTCTCTAATAGTTGGTAATATTCGGGAGATTGTTGTAATTTGAGATGTAATTCGAGATCTATCTCCTATTAGTAACAACCGTTTGCTAAAGCAAGAAGTTGAAATCCCCTTACCACAGCAAATAACAGCATACTAACAATTTAATCCACTGCCTGAGCCAGTTTTAGTGTCACCCGGGGGATTAAAGTCCGTAAGTATATCTGATGAATCGCACTCAAAGCGATCTGCGCCTGGGCCTCCTGTAAGAGTATCAGTGCCTGGGCCTCCTACTAATGTATCGTCGCCTGTCCCACCATTCAATATATCGTTACCAAGTTCCCTTTCGAGCCGGTCATTCCCTGGACCTCCAAAAATAGCATCATTCCCTGGTCCACCAAAAGCATCATCATCTCCAGCACGAGCGACTATTTTATCATCGCCTCCCAGACCACTTATTCCGTCATTGGCCGTTGGAGGGGTATTACCATTCTTTCCGAACATATTGTCATTTTGGTTAGTCCCTATACACAAATTGGGGCCACTGTTCGGACAGAGGAAGTTAGGAGCCCAAGCACTCTTTGATGGTAAAGTCGTACCAATTAGAATTATGACCAGAATTCCCAATATGGCTGAATGCAAATATTTGAACATATTTTAGTAAAAATTATCGAAAATCGAAAATATAAGATTATCGCATTGGAATATTTTAATAAAGAGTTAAATTTATCAAATATCTAACTCATTCGAAGGGAATCGGCCTGCGTAACTCACTAAGTCTTCACCTTATCAAAAGTATTATTCGTGGTTGTCCAATCGTTCTTCTCTGGACCTTCAGATTCGGTCATTCCGGTTAATTGTTTGAGTTCTGTTTTTCCGTTTCTGTCCATTTTTGATACTTCTTCTTTCTTTCTTCCTACTGAGATATAATAACAATTTATGATTAATTCAGAACGCTGCTGACAATACCTTATCTTTTGAGCAATATAACTAGAACTCTATGGAATTAATTGAAATGATTGGATACATCGCATTGGGATTTATACCTACATATGCAGCGCTAGAATTAGGAACCCGTAAATTAGCAAAAAGAATGTCAGCAAGCGTTTTCTTAGACCGAGATTCAAAAAATAAGGGAAAGACGGTGATGAAGATCAATGGCTTATAATGATAGTACGGATGCTCTCAAACAATTACTTGTATTGCGACTTTACGGTGCTAGTATAACACGGTCTACAGGTGGTGTTTTGACGCTTACAAATGGAATACCTTACTTTTTTGTTGAATTGACTTGTGAAGATGGAAGTCAGTATGGAATTCCGGCGTATGGTGAGGAAGCAATAGAACTACATAGAGAAGTTATGATGACTGTAAAAGGAGAACCTCCAATAATAATATGTAATAAATACTAGATAGATTTTGTCTGTCCGCATGAAATTATCACGATAACTTGAGTACAATCAAGGGTAAACTGGACTGTAATAGAAGTCATAACATTCTATGATTTATCAAATTTGAAGTTTACAAGAACTTAACATTTTAAACTCCGAGATATCTTGTATGGGAGCACTTGAGACAACAATTTTCGTGCTATTAAGGCTGATAACGATATGCCTTATTGGCAAGAAGGGAAACAAGTCTTCCTTTAAAGAGCAGCGAGGCGGTGGGGGCGGTGAAAACGTCTGACGTATGAAGAGGGAATGAATTCTTCAATGAAATTATTGACCTTATGTAAGAATGGCAAGGGACGCATAACCAGATGGTCACCTCATGTGCAGAATATGAATAATGGAATCGAGTATTACATTGTGGAAGTGACCTGTATTGACGGCATTCAGTATGGAATCCAGGCATTTGGACAGGAGGCTATTACTCTACACGAAGAAACAATGAAGATGATTCAGGAAAATCAGGAAATTGTTCCCACCGACGGATTTCATGAAATAGGATAGAATTGCAACCTACTTGACATTTTGACTATGAAATCCTCATCGTACGAACAAGCGCATTCAGAAAGTTGTGTTGGTAGTATTGGTAGTGGTTTTGGAATTACTGTCTCCAAGTTCTTGCTTTTGCTCATCCTGTGTCTGAACGTCAGTCAATTTCAAATCTTCACTTTTTATACAATCGCTATTATTGGTGTTCTGTCTATTTTCAGCATTCACTTTTGACAATTCTTCTTTCTTTTGCTGTACGAATTTGATAGCATCTGTTATGATAACTCCATTGGTAACAAAAACCATTTTATACTTGTATACTGGCATCCCGCAAAAGACAAAGCAGAAATCTATGAAGACGAACTGCTTACAAAGAAGCGAGCGGCTAAAACCTCTTAACGTTTAAACTTTTCGATCCTTACGGATGTCCTCGTAACACTCTGCACAGTAATATCTATTATTTCATCTGCTTGAATGAACTCGCAATTCTTGCAAAAGCTTTGGTGTCGTTGCGTCTTTTGATAACAGTTTAAAATATTCAATAAATCTTTTAGCAGTATAAGTATCGTCATACTTTGATACTGCAACGGTGAATTCTTCTGGATTGATGAAATTGACAGTCTCGTAGACTACTTGAATTCCATCGACAACCATAAAACTTAGAGGTAAATTAGAAAGTCTTTTCAGATCAAATCTTGGAGATTTGGTGATTTTCTTTACTAACTCCGCAGTTTCTCTATTTGGCGGCGTTCTGATTATAGCAGCCAGTCTATTTTCGACACTTATCTGATCTGGATTGCCATCCAATATGTGAATTGTAACTCCTTTACCAAATCTCTCGAACACTTTATTTGAGACGTGTTGATCGTGATACCTTGTTGCAAAATAAACTTCTTTTTCAGCATTGTCTATAACCTTGAGGACTTCTACTATCAAATCATCAAACCTCTTTGCAATATTGAAACTGGTGAGATGTGTTGCATTGATGATATCCTTCATACCAGTAGTTGCGATGTACTCATCAATTATCTTCTCTTTCTGTTCAACAGGAAATTCATTTCTACCCTTTAGAACATCAATGCTCTTGATTTGCCAGTAATTAGGGATGATCTTGTCCATTGTCCTCAAATTATTCTCGTAGACGATTGAACCAAAGGTCGTTAATTTGTAAATAGATTGATGCTTTTCGATTAACCCCATATCCACAAGTTGCTTCAACCTGACGTAATATTGCTTCTTGGTTTGATTGATTATACCAGTAGAAGTTGACCTTAATCCACTATGCGCAGCATTGAGGATCTCTACAGAATGTTTATCTCCCAATATAGAGAATACCTCCTCAGCCAGTACTGGCACAGTCCTTTGATACAAAACTAAAATCCTATTTTTGTATACCTTTACGAAGACTTATAACCTTTTGGAGAATCCAACATTTTCTTTCTCTTTTTGGACACATATTATTGTGTCTCTCTATAAGAGGCTAATGTGCCTATATATAGTAATTATAGATATGATATATTGAAGATTGATGTGATGCAACCCCATACAGTAACTGATGTTTTGAAAGCTATTTCCGATGGCAAGTCACGTGATATGTTTTGCTCCATTGCCAAAAATAATGTGGAAAGTGAGGTGTTGAAACGAACAAAAGGACTTACTACGAACGTTGATTTAAATGAAAAAATGCAAGACCTTTGTTATTCAGAGCATCCGTGTTGTTCTGATCGATTTCTAAAACCTTATCACAACACTTGATTGCCTCTTCGTAATTGTATAGATAAGTATCATAGATCAATGATTTTCGAATTAGTGCAGTGATATTGTTTGGATCGATTTCTAAAACCTTATCACAACACTTGATTTCCTCTTCACATTTGCCTAATTCCGTATAGGCGTATCCCTTAACTTCCAAAATTTCAATTAGATTTTGATCAACAGATAACCACCTATCACACAAGACTATTACTTCATTATATTGTTGCAAATTATAAAGAGTGTAGATTACGTATCTTAGTATTTCTTTATTATTAGGTTCACGTTCCAATATTTTTTCAAAGTCAATTTTTGCTTGTGGATATTTTTCAAGTGCGTGATAACTTAGTCCCCGTGCAAGTATTGCAGTCCTATTTTCAGGATCTAATGCCAAAGCTTTGTCAAAACATTCTATTGCCAATGGGTGTGATCTTAGATTTCTTAGAGCCAATCCTTTGTTAACGTAGGCTCTAACATGACTGTTATCAAGTGCCAAAGCTTGATCAAAAAATGTTAGTGCTAAATCATCTTTGCCATCCAAAGATAGTGAATAACCCTTATTGCTGAGAGCGACAACATTTTCCGGATCTATTTTCAATACCTCATCACAACACTCTACTGAACCCTTGTAATTCTTCAATTCGGAAAGAGAGATTGCCTTATTTAGCATAGCATTTTTGAAGATTTCGATTTCCACAGATCCTTTTGGACTATTAATGATCTTATCATACGCCTCTATAGAATTTTCATACTGACCTATGTCATAATAAGATAAACCCAAATTTATATAGTCGCCAATGTTTTCAGGTGTCCATTTTATAGATTCATTAAATTGAGATTTGGCAGCGTCCTCATACCCCATTCTATGCAGGGAGTATCCTCTCAATCCGTATAGGAGTATCTTTGAGCTAGGGCCACCGTATTCTAGCGAAAAATCCCGTATGTTAACTTGATTTGATGCTTGAACATTATCAAGTATAATATTGAGTTCGTCCAAAATTTCTTGGAACGAAGAATATCTCCTAGGCCTACGTATCTGTAAACATTTTAATATTATTTTCAGAAGCTGTTCTGGTATGTCATTTCTTTTTTCTTTAACATAATTTTCTATATTCCTTTGTTTATTGAAGTGAAGATTATTTAATTTAAGAGCCTGATCACGATGTCGGTAGGTCATCGTCCAAGAAATAAACTGAGGTCTTGGCATTCCTAGTTAGATACAGTGGGATCATGAATTTGATTTATGGCTTTTTTGAAATTATTTTTTAAGTCAATCTCTACTTTCAGCCTCTCTAGATATCCATCTTTTTTCCTATAGACCGAATCCTTGATATTGTCTTTAAACCTCCTGATTCCAATGATAAAACCAGAATCATATGAAATAGAGTTAGATCCCCAAATAACATGTTGCATTGGGGAAGCTGGGGTTTCGACCTCTAAATGTCTTGAATGAGGGTCTTCATTGTGTTGCCACGTAATATTCTTTTCAGTAACTTGGTCGTAAAATACACCTTTTGGTAGGGCCAAATGTACTAACTTATGTCTAAAAATTACTTGAAGATATCTAATTTGATCACTATCCAAATTCATTATGTCCTTCATATACTGTTTCGAATTAGTTACCGTGCCCCCACTTCTTGCATGACCACAATATAGAGCTCCAAGTAAATCAATCGTAGAAAAACAATAGAGCAACGCTGGAAATGGGGCATAACCTGGCTTCTCCTTCTTGTCAAGAGGGTCTGGCAGACATTGTCTGCAAAGAGACAATTCTTTCCGATACGAAATTTGTTGCAAAGGAAAGTAAGTCATTATCATTCTTGAAGACTATTGAAAAAGCCATATCTTTGAAAAAGAATAGTTAATAGATTAGAACATTACTTTCAGTCGATTTATTACGATCAAAGTGTTAGAAGATTTTAGAAATATAGTTAAAGAACAAGTAGCTACAATTCTGTACTAATTTGGCGAGAAAATAGTGAACAGTCCCTCACGCCCTTATTCTAGAGTATTAAAGGCAATAAAGGGAATTGGATATAACAACTGGAATTATCTAGACTTCAGCTATTTTAGAAAATGGATTCTTATTGGATTTATTATTGGTATTCTTGCAGGTTTGGGTGCAATAGCCCTATATTTGTCTGTGGCATTTTTTACCAGTTTGTTCCTCGAATCAGGTACTGGCTACATTCCACCCCTTCCCGGAAGTTTTCATGCTGGATCGAGTTACACACTGGTTATTGGAAAAACGTGGATGATCCCTTTCATTACCGGCCTGGGCGGTTTAATAGTGGGAATAATTACATCCAAATTCTCTCCAGAATCTGAAGGACACGGAACAGATGCTGTAATAGATGCATATCATCATAAGGGCGGGAAGATTAGAAGTCGAGTACCACTTGTTAAGGGCATCGCTTCAGCCATTACTTTAGGGAGTGGAGGTAGTGGAGGAACGGAAGGACCTGCTGGACAGATAGCTGCAGGTTTTGGGTCTCTTATAGGTAAGCTGTTCAAATTGGATGAAGACGAAAGAAGGATTGCTGTAGCTGCAGGACTTGGCGCGGGCATCGGGAGTATATTCAAAGTTCCTTTAGGAGGAGCTATATTTAGCGCTGAGGTATTCTACAGAAGAGATTTTGAAATACGTGCTTTAATTCCAGGGTTGATTGCTTCTGTAACTGGCTATACTATTTTTGGCTTTGTCTTTGGATGGGATAGGCTTTTCACCATACCATTAGATTTGGTCAAGTACACGCATCCTGAATCGTTAGCCTTGTATGCGCCAGTAGGATTAATCTCTGCAGGGGTAAGTGTAGCTTATGTAAAAATCTTCTACGCCATCACAGACTACTTCAGTAAACTTCGCTTCCCAAAGTTCTTAAAGCCTGCAATAGGCGGGGTCCTAGTTGGTATAATAGGAATGTTCCTTCCACAAATATTAGGAACATCCTATGGCTGGCTGCAGATAGCAATATACAAAGACTCCACTCTTTTGCCCCTATACATAATTGGCCTTGTTATAGTCTTCAAGATTTTAGCTACTTCACTAACTATAGGCTCTGGAGGAAGTGCAGGAGTCTTTGGGCCTTCTATGGTTATAGGGGGTTTACTAGGAGCATTCATAGGTACTGTTGTTCATATGTTAGGGTTGTTCGCTTGGGTTGATGTTTCATCAGTAATCATAGTCTCTATGGTCTCATTTTTTGGCGCTACAGCAAAAACACCCATATCCTCAATAATCATGGGAAGTGAGCTGACCGGTGGTTATGCCCTCCTGGCCCCTATGATGCTCGCAACTTTTATTGCGTATATAATGTCAGGGCAACATAGCTCGATTTTCCGAAATCAGGTATTAAATAGATCCGACTCCCCTGCTCATAAAAGGGAATATCAACGTCCAATCCTCAGGGACTTGTACGTAAAGGACGTATTTAGAAAATCGCTCACGAAACTATCTTCAGACAATTCTATTGATGAAGCTCTCCAGTCTATGAATCGTGATAAAACCAAGACTGCTGCTGTAGTCAATGAAAAAGATAGGTTGCTGGGAGTGGTAAGCAGGCATAAGTTTTTTGAAATCCCTGAAGAGTATCGTAAGACTGTCAAATTGGACAGTGTTATGACAAAGGACCCATTTTTTGCGTACATGACAGATTCACTTCATAACGCACTTGTTAGACTCTCATCTAACGAACTGCAAGAAATGCCTGTCTTGTCTAAAGAAGACAATAGAGTACTTGGAATGGTTACTATTTCTGATTTAGTTAAACTTTATGACGAAGAGGTCGAAAAGATAATCAAAGTTAGAAAAGATAATGATTTTATGTTACCACCATCAGTAGACGACACTGGTTCTGGTTCGAGTTCATCAGATTCTGATTCCAATAAAAACCTAAACAAATCATAGCCACCAAGATGTTTTTTATAATGATCTTGCCTTACGGAACCTATAATTAGTGAAATATAGCCATTTCTTATAGTTATGAATGAATCTAAAATTCGGTCTTGTATACATCATAATTTGAGAGACTTCAACCAAATGTAGCAGATTCTTAACCAGGCGGTCCAGGATATAATCCTGTTTGGAGAATCAATCTTGTTGAATGGAAACAGGGTGTTACACCAAGGGAACTAAAGTCTGAAATTGGTATTATTAAAGCTCAAGAGAAAGGTGATTTGTCCATAACCCCTGCTAATGTCATAGTTAACTGTCCGTTTGTAAAGTGGAATGGTGGGTCACTGGCAGAAAGAGAAGACAAGATATTAACCGACCAGTCACCATACGGAGGAGGCCAGGTCTTGAATATCGATACAAAGAAGAACAAGGTCACCTTTGTAGCACACAGAGGATTTGCTCCGGACGGCTCGACCATATACTACGTTGCAACAGACGCATCAGTAAAGAAATTGGCTGACGCATTAGGAGTGGTATTTGCAAACAAGACAGGTTCTTCGTTGAGGAGCGGAGCTTCATCAGATCTATTTGTATTCACTAATGGAATCAAAGGTACGGGTCTGATGGGATTCCAAGCCAGTGTGGCTTCGACCAATGCGGGTGATGAAGCATACAGTCCACTGTGGAGAATACAAGCAACGACTTGGAAGGATCCGTCTCAAGCACAATTCTTAACGACTGCAAAAGAAATCTCGACTGCTGGCTCTGATGGAAAATTGGCCATTGAAATTGCAGGTGCTATTGTCAACTGTCCGTTTGTGGAGGTACCGACAAATAATTAGAAAGCTAAATCTTATTTTATTTTATTTTCTATCCTTTCTTTATTTAGCAGTATGTGCAAATATCTCCCTAAATCAATGTCATGATACACTTTCTTTAAAACTATTAATTAAAATAAAATGAAATTATTAGTAATTTAAAATTGGAACGAACTCATCTTAGTTACCTTGGGAGAAATATTGAATGGAAAAAGAGAAATTAATCACCGCAATAATAATTTCGTGCTTTTTCGGTGGACTAGTAGGAGGTCCAGTAGCGAGCCTTATTGATTATTACGGGTCGCCTGAAGAACGGTTTAAACTTTTCATCATACCAGAAATTATAGGATTTATTAGTGCAGGTTTTTTAGTTTATTATGGTAAGTCTAAGAAGAATAAGGGTACAGATACTAGAAATTAGGTTTTAAAGCGTATAAAAAATTATCATATCCTGATAAGGTTGCTGTACTTTTTTAAAGAGACTGTCGGAACCAAATATTCCACAGATTTCTTTCTCTGCCAATTCTGAAGTTTTCTTTACTTTTATTGATGTCTTACTTCCCCTCTCCCTAATTATTTCGAAGCCGATTTTATTTTCTTTATCTATTAATAAAATACTTTTGAAATTATTGTATCTCATATATCGGAATGTAAGTATTTCTCTGAGTTCTGTGGGAATTTGAGTGGTTAAATGGTTTAGTCTTCTAAAATGCTTTGAAAGCTTAACTTTAAGTTCTTCTATTTCTTGCAACAAGGACTATTTCTACTAAATGGCTATAATAGTAGTAGCATTTTAGATGGTTATTTCTTCGTGGATTTGAGCCAAATTACTTACAATTTGTTAGGGCGGGCCGAATTTAAGCGTCGTTATCAAAATGGGCCGGAAGGGATTTGAACCCTCGACCCCCGCCATGTCAAGGCGGTATCTTAACCAAGCTAGACCACCGGCCCCTGTCGTGTTTGCTACAATCCGTCTTTCTACATGATTACGACTTTTCTATTAAGCATAATTATTGTGATAATATAAATCACATCTTAAGGCGCTAAAAATCAGACTTAGGAATTATGGGGGGGACTTGTCTCCCCAGGTGATTGCACTTCTGCCAAGGAAATGTCCTACGATCTATTGGTCCTAATGGGAGGTTATTGGATAATTATAGGATAATGTAGGATAATAAAAGATAATACAAGATACTAAAGGAAAATACAAGATAGTATAGAGTAATGTGATTGTAATCCAAAGACGATACTTTTTTCGTGAGCAAATAAACCAAGAAATCAAATATGAGTGGCCTCTAATCGATATTGATACTCATGGCCATGAGACGCACCAGAAAAAAAGGATTAACCATGCGAAAAATTAGGAGCAGGGCGGAAAAGGAGGCTAGAATTATTGACTTGCACGAAAATAGGGATTATACTATACCAGAGATATGTGCCGAGGAACATGTGTCAGCGACAACTGCCGTCAATGTCATAAAGAAGAACGATAAATCGAAAGAACCAGTAGTGCCTAGTGCCAGGTCACAAGCCTTGGAACTTTTCAAATTGAAAACGCCTTTGGTAGACGTTGCAATTAAGCTTGACTTATCAGCGGATCAGACTCAGAACTACTATGCCGAATTTCAAAGACTAAACGGCCTGGATGACTACGTGATGTCATATTACAAAACTGAAGGAGAAATCAATTATTTTATAGGTTTTTACAAGGAGTGTGAGGAGCTTAAAATTACACCTACTACCGCGATGGAAGCAATATCAATGTCAAGATCAATTACTTCGCTTGTAAGCCAGCGCGATGCTGCGGCTAAAGAGCTTGGAGCTATACAAAGTGCCAAGACAAGTGATACAGCAAAACGAGACAAATTGAAAATAGAGGTTGAACAATTAAATTCGAGGAACGAACTGCTCAAATCAGATAAAAGAATTTTAGAAAATTGCATTTCCGACCTATTCAGAGCTGAGGAGGCATATCGAAATACTGAATTTCACCAAACTGTAAGCGAAATAGCGACTGAAATATTAACACGAATGCTGACAATCAAAAACTTTGAACGGGTTGAAGCTAGAATCGGAATAACTAAAGTGATAAGACAAAATCCCGATCTCTTGCCGGTAGTTTGTTCTACACCTGAGGTGTTCTATAACAAAGATTTGGATAAAAAGTTCAATGAACTATTGGATAATTCTTTGGAGGAAGGTCATCGTGAAATACTGATGATGGTTGTTCCCTGCATTGTTGCAAAGTTGTTAAAGGGAATAGATGAGTACCATAAAAAGGGTGAAAGGGAAGATAGCAGAGCTATTGAAGAAAAACCTAATGTAGAAACAGTCAGGGATACACCACGAGTCTAAGACCACTTATCGCATTATGTTATGTCATCTCTACCCTTGAACAATCCCCTTCTTTAACGACCCTGCAAGTACATTCCACAAAACCTTCCAGCTCTTTTTCATGCGAGACGATTATTATCTGAGATGCATTCAGGCCATCGAAAACATACTTGAGCTGATACATTTGTTCCTTGCTGAATCCATCGGTAGGTTCGTCTAGGATCAGTAAATTGTCGTCCATATTTGCAAGCCTCTTTATGACTTCATTTAATGCAAGCCGGTAGGCCATGGCGACTGCTGTCTTCTCACCTCCACTCAGGGTGTTAACTTCCATCATGTGTCCATTCTGATGCACCACAGGCGCAAAACACTGATCCAACTCCACTATAATGTCAGGTGAGTCGACCAGCAAGTTAAACCATTTCTGAAAAAGGTGCCCGAATCCTTCATTTATAGTTGCCATAACGTGAGTTTCAATGATATCCAAAGAAGGAATGAAACATTCATCTAACCATCGACCCACATTTTCCATATACTGTAAACCTTCAAATTTCTTCTCTAATGATTCGATCTTCTTTTTCATTTCCACTATATGCTCCTGCGTATCTTTGACAATAGAATTCTTTACCGCTAGCTCTTGCTTTCCCATGGACAATTGATCTACAACAGCCAATTTTTCTGATTCTATTTGTGGTAGCTTTTCTATTTCTCTATTCTTTAGTTTATACGACGATTCTAGTTTCGGTATCTCGTCTCGTATCCCCTTAATTTCTTGGCCGAGCTCGGCCACTGTTTTTTGGACTGTTTCTAATTGTTCAACAGTCTTTCCTTTTGACTGTGTCATCGATAGACTATCAAGATATCTTTTCTCCACATTATCATTCTGATATATGGCTATTGTATTCTGGCAATTTTCGTACTGGCTCTTGGCATTTGAGAGCGATTCCAGTCTCCCCGATATAGAGCCCAGTTCGGCCTTTTCTTGGACGCCGTGGTTATTACTTTCTGATTTTTCATTCAAAAGATCCAGTCTAATTATTTTCTCCCTCATTTTCTCTGAAATAATATCTAGCGTCGACTTTCTTACATGAAGTCCGGAGATCTTGACCCGGATAGAATGTAATTCAGAATTTAGCCTTTCAAGTTCTTTTATTTTAGCTGCCAATTCCTTTTTTTCGCCTTCTGATACTTTGATCTCCTCTTGCAGACTCAAACAATCTGCCTTGAGCACTTCCTTCCTTTGATTAAATTTTTCAACCATTTCAGAAATGTGTTCTGGGGTCAGTTTCTGACCACAACAGGGGCAGACAGCCTGATGGCTTAGCTCCAATATTTTATTTATCTCTGTTTCTTCTTTAGAGATTTCCTTTTCAACGGAATGCATTCTGGCCATTGCTTGGGAAATTGTCCCAGTCATATCCTCCATAGCCTTTCGTAATAGATCCATTCCCTTCACCTTCTCGTTAAGAATATTCTCTTGTTGAAGAAGGGCATCGAGCTTTGATGTTTCGACCTGCTCGCGCTCTAGTTGTTCGCCCATCTCATCAATGTCGTTTTTCAGTGATGCAGATTCTGAATAAAGTTTCTCTCTCTCATTTTTGATTTGAGTTTCAAGCCTCAATTTTTCTGATATTAACCTGTCATATTGCAGGGCACAATCAGCAAGAGTTGTTAATTCTGACCTGTTGAAAATAAGATCTTTATATCTGGGACCAAGATCCAGGACAATTGTCTCTGACTCTGCTGCCTTGGCAAGATCTTGACGTAGTCTATTTGTCTCTTCAATCTTGATGGTTCTATCTTTTTCACATTTAGTAAGACTGGTCTTGCAGGATCTGAGTGCAAGTTCTAGCTCCAGTAATTGTTCCTTAATTTTGGTAAGATGTGATAATCGTATGTCTAGTGTTCTTAGCTGTTGCTCGAGCGCTTCCACAGAACAAGACAATTTCTGGATATCATTTTTTATGTTACTAACCAGTTCATTCTTATTCTTCAGGGTAGATCTATAATCGTCGAGATCTGCTACTAGGTCCTTTTTGGTCCTCAATAGTACCCTGATCCCAGAAAGAAATTTCTCCGAGTTCCTTTTTGCAGTGCTATATTCTTCGATCCCAAATGCTCGCCTCAGTATGTCCAACCTTTTTTCGCTGTTTGAAGAGAGTATCTGCTTCATCATCTCTTGTGGAGTATATACGGCGTATCTGTAGACTACAGATGTTGTCTTCGTTTCAGTTCTCTCGTTGATTTTTATGATGTCGAGGATTTTTGTCTTGAGTTCGCTCACAGAATAAGAAGACTTTGTCCCATTTTCATACAAATAGCCCTCGTTCTGAATAATTTTGTCGCGGCGCCGCGAAAGAGATCGGAATACCTTGTAATGCTGCTTGTTGCTTTCAAACTCAAGGAACACAGAACCAGTTGTGGTCCCGACGCGGAGAAGGTGATTGGCATCTATGTCACCTAATCCAAATAATGCAAATTCCACTGCTGATAATATGGTCGATTTTCCAGATCCAATATCACCTTGGAATAATGTTCTGCCGTAGGGAAAGTCAATTACGGTTTTATCCTTGTAACTCCGTATGTTCTCTAAAGTAATATTCTTTAAAATCATCTGGAAATCATCTATCCATTAATCAATACTCAGTCAGACCCAATACGGACTTTGCCAAAGTCGATATGCGCTCGTCGTAGATGCCGGCTGTTTCATTTTCGATTTTTTCCATCTTGAATGTTTCAAGCAACTTTAAAGCCATCTCGCTGTCTTCACAGAGCATTGCCATCTTTTCTTTAGCAACAAGTGAAATATTTGTGTCAGTTTTAAACTTTGATACACACTCTTTGAAAATAGAGCTCTCGATTTCAACTCTAGTCGTGCCCCGTACTTCCAAGTTGCCCCTATCATTTATTGTTGTCAAAGCATTGATATTCAAAATAGGTACTAGCGCGCCTCTTGCATGTAAATTTGCGCTAAATTTGCCAAAATCTATATCAGAGCGTTTACCGTGGAGGCTGCCTACAAGTTTGATCAAGATTATTTTATCTTTAACATCTATTGAAGAGATAGCCTCCGTAAGCGTGCGGTCCAGCTCTGAAGGAGACATGCCGTCTGCTTGAAGCTCTCTTGAAATAATCTCTGCGACTTTGATTTCTATGAATTCATATCCAGTTAATTTCTTGTCAAAGGTGATTATATAAAATCCACGCCTCTCGCCCTTTGCTGTTTGTTCTAAATCTTCAAAAGTGGAACCAAAAATGGGACCAGGATATACTATTTTACTTTCGCCCATGTTTCCTTCCATCCTCTTGTGTATGTGTCCTCCACCGTAATAATCAAAACCTTTTGGCAGATAACTAAGGGGGATGCAATCTTTAATTAGCGCCTTATCGGTGGTCAGCTCACTGATACCTTTATGAAGAAGCAGGATCTTAAACCCGTCTTCTAATTCAAGTCCCTCCTTATCCAAGTTTTCATAAATCTCTTTATCCAGTCCCATCTTTCTACCCGATATACCTGTAATCTTTGCACGAGTCTTTGGGTCGGTAAAGAATTGAAGTTTTATGACATCACCATCTTTTTCATATTCTGTCGGTTTAATGAAAAGATCCGTAGAATGCAGAATATCAATCATTGATACATTGGTCATGGCAAAATCGTGTGAACCGTAGATCATATAGGTTTGAATTCCGTGGGATTTGGCAAGCCTTAATAATTGAACAGCCTTCTTTACTGGACCTAGTTGAGGGATATTGGCATCAAAGAAATCTCCCGAGATAACAATGAAATCGACTGCTGCATCGATACAATTCAATATAGCCTCTTCAAATGCCTTAAGATTCAGGTCCCTGAGTTTTGGATTTCGCCACGCTCCTATATGACAGTCGGTGATATGTGCAAACTTCATCCCTGCTGCAGCATCATCTCATAGCTGGTAGTTAATTAAGCATTCAAGTCAAATCTAGTCAATCCAGCTAGGACTAGTCTATTTTGTCTAGCTCAAATGAGTCATGAAGTGATTTGACGGCCTTTTCACAATCATTGTTGTTTACAACGAATGCCAAATTTAGTTCGGAGGATCCTTGAGCGATCATTATCACGTTAATGTTATTCTTGGCGACAGAAGAAAAGACTTTCGCAGCAACTCCTTTAATTCCCCTCATACCAGAGCCTACAACGGCTATGACTGCTACATCATCATTTACCTTTAGATTTCTGATCACTGTCCCTAATAGTGTCAAATCCAATGTTGTAGTGGCGGTGTCTAGATCATTCTTCTTTACAACCATGGATATACTCGATTCCGAGGGACTCTGTGATATCATCATTATGTTTACTTTCTTTTTTGCTAGGGCGTCAAAAATCCTTGCAGCTGTCCCAGGCGTACCGACCATAACACCCCCACTTACATCTATTAAAGCAGTGTGACGAATGGCTATTATTGACTTGACTATCTTTTGAGCAGATCTGCTAGTCTTTTTCGAAATAATCGTGCCTTTATGATCTAAATTAAAGGTATTCCTTATGTGAATGGGAATCTTGGTATCTAACACAGGTTCTAGAGCCCTTGGATGCATATATTTGGCTCCAAATAACGAGAGCTCGGTCGCCTCAGCGAAAGAGACTTCCTTCAGTACTCTTGCGTTCTTTACTATTTTTGGGTCTGCCGTCAAGAGGCCATCAACGTCACCCCACAGATAGACCTCATCAGCATCTACACTGGCCCCAACGATTGTAGCTGTATAATCTGAGCCTCCCCTGCCCAATGTTGTGACATTTCCATTTTGATCTGCTCCGATGAAGCCCGTTATTACCGGAATCTTGTTGCTCTGTAAGATAGGTTCAATATTGTGCTTTAATCGAAGTTTAGTTGTATCCATAAGTGGCCTAGCCTCTCCAAAATTAGAATCAGTAAGAATGCCAGCTTCCTTACCGGTCAAGAAAACCGCTTCCATACCTAAATCCAGTAACGTGAATACCATTATGGGTGCCAGAAGTCTTTCGCCGAATGAAAGTAAATAATCAAGAGCTTTAGGCGTTACTTCTGATAGTATTACTATACCATTAAAAAGATCTGTCATCTCTGAAAGCAGTTTTTCAATAATATCCATCACCTTTGATTTGAGATCTTTGTTCTTTATCGAATATTCAATTATTTTTACGTGTGAATCTCTCGTCTTAACTAGAAAGTCCTCTATCGTCGTCTTATTGCCTTTTTTTACGGATTCAGAGACTCGCAATATTTCATCAGTCATGCAGTCAACTGCTGAGAAGACTGCAACAATTGTTCGACCTCTATTTTTATAGTTCTTTATCAAATTCGCCACATGAAGAACTTTTTCGCCAGAGTCGACTGCTCTTCCCCCGAATTTCATTATCAGCCGCATATCTGGCGTATTATATCTGTCCAAATTAATACTTCTCTACAAACGTTCTGTAACACACTACCTTTCGACCCTTGCCATCCTAACCGTTCATTTAACAGGAGACAGGTAACCTTGCTTGTCTTGCCTGATCGACTTACCTACGTAAAAAATTACAATGAGTCAAGAATCCGTTATGATATAGTTGTCTAAATTCATTCTTTATGGCTATGAAAGGAAGTCTAAGGCTTTAGAAGACATTAACTCTAGATATATTTCCATCCTCAACTTAAAGTGAAATTGATCAACCTCTGAATGCGAGGATTTTCTAGCTAGCTGGATGACCCGTGGAAAGGTGTATTAAAAAAGAAGAAGAATCAAAAAAAAGACTCTTGTCGATTAATTGACAAGAATGTCCTATTTCTTTCCGGTCAATCCGCCAAAGAGGTTTTTCAATGCATTTAGTATCGGGTTCCCTTGAGAGGAGTTAGTAATTGTTACATTAATTTTGTTCCCTGTTTCGTTCACTGCACCCATTGTGGCGTTAGTCGCATTCGACCCTGCTTTGGTTATTGCGTTTCCTGTTGCATTTGCTGCACCCATTGTGGCGTTAGTTGCATTCGAGACTGCTTCGGTTATTGCGTTTCCTGTTGCATTTGCTGCACCCATTGTGGCGTCAGTGGCGTTGGAGACTGTGTTGGTGAGTTCATTCATTTTAGCTTTTGCTGCACCTACTGTCGCATTTGTTGCATTGGAGGCAGCTTTAGAGGTTGTATTCGTAATCGCTTCCATTGTGTTATTTGCTGCACCAATTGTGGCGTTAGTTGCACTGGAGACTGCGCCAGTAATTGCACTCATTGTGGAATTTGCTGCAGTAGAGGCCACATTAGAAAGTGAATTTGTGACTTCGCCAATTGTTGCATTGGTTGCATTTATTATTGAATTTGTTTGGTTGGTGCTTAATGTGTTTGACAATTTTTCAGCCATAGATGCATTCGGGTTACCAATTGGTGTATTGTTAGCAAGGATCTCTGAGTTGTTTCCAAGTATCTTCTCTAATTGCCCGGCATTCCCTATTGCCATTGAGGCGTTGGTTGCGTTTGCCATTTTACCCATTGAGGCGTTGGTTGCGTTTGCCATCGTATTGTTGGTTGCATTAGGCATCATTTGAGCCATCGTCGAGGTTGTAGAACCGAGTACTGTGACTGTAACAAGAGTTGCCAGCACGAATAAGCATATTTTGCCGTTCATTGACTTTATGGACTACAAACCTTCTTTTAATGGTTTTGGGGGTTCACCTTTTTGTAATTGAGATATTATAAATTAGAGTAACATTGCTGGATTAGAGGGCTCT
>JBBRRH010000022.1:0-41610 GCA_038201105.1 Nitrososphaera sp.
AAGATGGACGGTAATCTGTATGTTGATATTTGCGAGGAAATAAAAAAAGCACATCCAGAGATTCACATACACGCTTTTTCTCCTGAAGAGGTACAATATGGAGCCTATTGTTCGGGAAAGCCTGTTGAAGAGTATCTTAAAATGCTCAAAGACGCAGGTGTAGGAAGTCTACCTGGAACAGCTGCAGAGATATTGAATCAAGAAATACGTGACATAATTTCTCCCGGAAGAATATCTGCCAAAGAGTGGATAAACGTCATCAAGTGTGCTCACAAGTTAGGCATTCCTACCACATCCACGATAATGTATGGCCATATAGAATCTTCGATGCATAAGGCAGAGCATTTGGCACTCATTAGGTCCATTCAGAAAGAAACAAAAGGCTTCACTGAATTTGTACCTTTGAGTTTTATATATAAGGAAGCTCCCATGTACTATAGAAATTCTATTCGTGGCATGAGACAAGGTCCTGATGGAAATGAGATAATCAAAATGCATGCAATCTCAAGGATAATGTTGAATAACTACATCAAAAACATTCAAGTTTCTTGGGTCAAAGAGGGACTAAAGATGTCACAAATTCTTCTCTCAGCTGGAGTCAACGACTTTGGTGGAACGCTAATTAACGAAAGCATTTCTACCTCTGCCGGAGCAGAGTATGGCCAAATGATGAAACCCAAAGAGATTCATCATGTCGTAAAATCAGCAGGCAAGATACCTGCACAACGAACTTCAACTTATCGAATATTAAAAGAATTTAGTGAGGAGGCAGATGATCTTGCTTTACCCCTTGATACTGCTGATCCGACAACGTTTGGCTCCTATCAGGAATTGATAAAGATCGGCAAATACAGATATGCGGAAATGAAAAGATAGATGATCAATGTAGAAAAGAAAGTAAGATCATTTACGACTTGATTATAGGCATTCTGGTTAGTGCCCTATACTAGGTTTATCCGTTTTCAGCATAAATTCAGAGTCCATTTATACAAAAAAACAAATGTTTCTTAAAACAGTAAGGTTAACAACTCTTGCTCATAAAAAAATTTAATTAAAGAGGTTCTCCTGACATAAACCAATTCTCTTTGGGATTTTCCTTGTAAACAATAATCACGTGTTCCTTTTTTGTTTTTAGTATTTTAATGGCTGCTTCCGTAATTGCAGCAGCAAATTCCGCTTTCTGCTCTTTCGATCGCCCGGGGTACATCGAGACTGAAATTAGTGGCATAACAATGGTTTCACAAACACTAAAATAAACTAATTGCGGTCTTAATGTCACAATTTACATATCGGGCAATTTGGTCGACTATCATCAGGTTTTGTAAAGACTCGATCATTTAACAAACAGATTCTTGAAATATTATGACAAAGCACTATATTTACGAGTACGCGGACATTATATCGAGATCTTGATAAACTTGGGCATTTTAATTTCGGGAAGGGGAAGTAATATGGAGGGCATATTACAAGCTATCGAAATGTCCAAGATTAAGAATGTTGTTCCTAGAGTAGTTATTTCTAATAAACCAGATGCACCAGGTCTTCACAAAGCTGCCAAGATGGGCGTTCCTACGAAGGTTGTATACAATTCTTCAAGAGGTTGGGATTATGACAAGGAAATAGTTTCTGTATTAAGGGATCATATGGTAAATCAGCAAAATGGCTTAATATGTTTAGCAGGGTATATGCGTATTATTAGCCCTGAATTCATAAAGTTATTCAAAGGGCGGATCCTTAACGTACATCCCTCCCTCCTTCCAGCGTTTCCTGGTCTTCACGCTCAAAAGCAAGCCTTAGAATATGGTGTCAAGGTCTCTGGTTGCACAGTACACTTCGTCGATGTCGGGGTAGATACTGGCCCTATTATAGCTCAGAGAACCATAGAAGTTGAAGACCACGATACTGAAGAGACTCTTTCAAATAGAATACTAGTGCAAGAACACGAGCTCTATATTGAGTCTATTAACCGGTTTGCCCAAGGCAGGTTGTCAACTCTAGGACGCAGGGTTTGCACAAAGTCTTGCTAGCAAAGAAAGTCAAGAGCTCAGAAAATCGCTATAAGCATCCTTTCATAATTCACAAACAGGTATTCTTTTTTACGTTCAGTTTACGAGTCCCTCTAACAGCAAAGCAAAATAACTACCCTAGATTTCCTTATTCAATTGCCTGCAAAAAAGATCGATGGCCTTATGGTCTCGAGGTATCTGAAAGATAAGATTAGAGAAGATGTATCAAAGCTAACTGAACATGGAATTAGGCCTTGCCTAGCAACAGTACTAATGGGTGACGATGAAGCATCAGCTACGTATGTAAGAAATAAACAGTTAGCAGCTACTGATGTTGGCATCTTAACGGTCGATAAAAGACTACCAAGCACTGCTTCGGGGGAAGAATTAATAAACTTATTAGATGAATTGAATTCGGATGAGTATGTTCATGGCATACTTTTACAGTTACCGTTACCAAAACATATTGATCAATTTTTAGCGATCAGCAGAATCATTAAAAATAAAGACGTAGATTGCCTGACCCCATATAATGCGGGCCTTCTTTTTACTGACAGAGCAAGGCTTAAACCCTGTACGCCATCAGGAATCATAGAATTGTTGGATTATTATAAAATTGATTTACGCGGAATGGATGTAGTGATTATTAACCGAAGTAACCTAGTAGGTATACCATTGTATCTCCTTCTTTTGAAACGTGACAGTACTGTGACAATATGTCATTCTAAGTCAAGAAATATCAATGAAAAATTAATTAGGGCTGACTGTATAGTTACTGCTATCGGAGATCGCAATAGGTTTCTCCTTAAAGGTGACATGGTTAAACCTGGCGTAGTTGTAATAGACGTAGGCATAAACCGGATCAAGGGAAAGCTCCATGGAGATGTGGATTTTGATTCTGTATATGATAAAGCTTCCTATATAACTCCTGTACCTGGGGGTGTAGGCCCAATGACAGTAACGATGTTATTGAAAAATACCCTGATTGCTGCCGATACTAACAAATAGTACAGAAGTATCACTATGCCTGATTCGTGTCAGAGAAATAAACACGCCGTAAGAAGAGAACTTCTTAAGATGAGGGAATTATTGGATGCAAATAAAGCTCGTGATAATAGCTTTAAGATTCAGGATAGATTAATGGGTCTGGAGGAGTACCAAAATGGAACGATTATAGGAAGTTATGCTCCAATTGGAATGGAAGTCGAAACTTGGAAGATAATGCATCATGCATTAGCAAACAAGAAGACTCTGGCATTACCCAAGATTGTAGAAAATGGTACTCTATCTTTTTATGCAATTGAAGAAGCAGATCTCAACGGTAATCTTGTTAAAAGCTCTCGTTTCAACCTGAAAGAGCCAAAGGCATTAGAAGAAAGACTGGTTGAAAAGCTTGACCTCCTAATAATACCAGGAATCGCTTTTGATACTCAGGGATACCGACTCGGATACGGATTCGGATATTATGACAGATATATGGCAAAAAAGACTTACACCAATTCCGTGGGTGTTGCTCATGATTTTCAGATATTAGACCATAATTTACCTAAATTATCTAATGATCAAAAATTGGACTTTTTAGTCACTGAAACTCGGACTGTATATTGTTAGAGTTTAATGCTTTATATCCAATATCATTCCTATAATATTCCTCATTATCTCCCCAATGGATATTTCTTACGGTGGAATAAGCCCGACCGATTGCTGTTTCCATATCAGTACCCAGAGCGGTGACAGAGAGCACTCGCCCACCGGATGTAATAATCCTATCCTGATGATCCCTAGCAGTACCTGAATGGAATATGTAAACACTTTCTCCGATAGAGGAGTTTAATCCACTAACTATCTTGCCTTCTTCATATTTCCCCGGATAACCTTTCGAGGTCATAACTACACACACAGCATGGTCTTTTTTCCACTTAATCTGAGACATGGAAGCAAGTCTCGTTTCTACTATAGCTTCCAGATATTCTACGAGATCTGAATCCATTCTTGTCAAAATTGACTGACATTCAGGATCACCCAACCTTACATTGAACTCGAGTACGTATGGAACATTCGTACTACGTTCGATCATCAGACCAGCGTACAGAAATCCCTTAAATGACAGACCTGATTTCTTTAATGCGTTTAACGTGGGTTCCATGATCGTCTTCATGATTTTGGAGTTCATTTGTTCATCGATGATGGGTGCAGGTGAATAGGCCCCCATGCCTCCTGTATTTGGTCCGTTATCCCCATCCCAGATATTCTTGTGGTCCTGACTTGAATCCAACGGGACTATTGAATGTCCGTCGCATAGAGCTATAAAGGAAACTTCATTTCCGTACAATCTTTTTTCTATCACTATACTGCTACCCTGGCTTCCAAACTCATTATATTTCAATATTTTGTCTATTGTTCTAATTGCTTCGGGGAGATCATGACAAACTATGACACCCTTACCCTGAGCCAGACCGTCCACTTTTATCACAGGAGGTTCTGACAAGGAAGTGACGAATTGTTTTGCCTCATCGGCATTGGAAAAAACAGAAAAAGGTGCGGTAGGAATACTATATCTCTTCATGAATTTTTTTGCAAATACTTTACTTGATTCTAATTGGGCTGCTTTTTTATTTGGTCCTATAATAGGTAACCCTTTTCTTGCAAATAAATCTACTATACCTAGTGACAGAGGTTTTTCAGGGCCAACAATCGTGAAGCAAGAGTTTTCCCTCGCAAAATCACTAAGCTTTTCTAAATCGTCAGGGGATATTGGCACATTCATCCCTGTACCGCCATTTCCCGGGGCGAAGAACACTTTATTTACCTTAGGATTCTGGGAGATCTTCCAACCAAGACAATGCTCTCGTCCACCTCCCCCGACAACCAGTATATTCCGGTAATCAACCATTTGTACTATCAAATTGGATGATCCCTACAAAAACTTAACTTATTCTCAACTTTCTTTTCAGATAATGATCGAATTGTTAGTTCGATTGTTTGTTTAGTTTTGAATAGCAATCAGAGATTATTGCTGAGATGAAATCCAGATATTCCTCATCATGGAAGTAGATTGGTTCAAAGTTCTTGTTGATTACATTTTTGTGAGCAAAACTAAGATGATAACATAATCCCTTACCTGAAAGAGTTCTAAAATAATAATCGTTACAGCTACAGTAGTTTAGATATGGATCAAGCCAGTACTCGTTATTGTTACCAATCATGGTCCATATGATTCTACCACTTGGCAAAAATGAATGACACTTTAAGAACAATGGTCCTGAATCTATCGCATATCACCTATATTTTATAAAATTATATATTCCAGAAGTCTCCATCTATCAAAGATATTCAAATTCGGATCCATTTCATACGATTTATTATATTCCGAAATAGCAAAGATGATCGCTTAAACCACACCTATATTCTTTTTATCGACAATGTCTGACCGGTGGGTAGTGTGATTAGTGGACTAAGATCGTCAAGGACTCTACCAACTGGATTCATCATGATTCCGGACAAATCTTGAAGGACTATACACAGTGAGCCGTTTGACGTCATATATCCAATATCACCTTTGTTAAAGATGGCCCTTTGCTTCTCGGCCCCCATGTTTAGGCCAGTTTCAAAATATACCAATTTGGTTCCAAGGTAGTGTAGCCTGCCGGTAATAGGTAATGAGTGAAGTATATTAGAAACTGTTAACGGGGACAAATGGCGTACCAATTCACACCTGACTTTTCCGTTACCCACGACTTCCATGATAATTGGTATCCTAGAGACTGAACTGTTTCCAGCCAAATTCATCGGAAGTAATCACATCAGCAAACTATATAATTTAATGGTAGCCAAGATATTTTTGACAATCCCGACCAATTCTTGCTCCTTTGCGAATACTAGATCGGGATCCTTTTTGTGTGATTCCTAAAATAAGCACTCAGATTGGGTGTGAAAGCAAACTATATCGCGGTTAATAACATTTAAGACACTATTTAGGTCGAAGTGATAATCACAAAATCTGATTCAGGGACAATTAGGTAGACGACAAGCAGGCTTGAGAACAAGCAAGGCCTCTTTGTGCCTAAATTTTAAGATCGAATAAAAAGATAATTATTGAGTTTAAATATTTTTACTTAGTATTCGTGAAAGGGTGCATGAATGTCTAGCGTTCCCATTTAAAGTATACGTTCAACTGATTCTAGATCTCGAGACATGAACCAAACCAAGGCGCTAACGATTTCTATTCATAATTCCAGGGTATCAGTTGTGCTTGTTTATTAGGTATAAATAAAAATGTATAATTATGGCAGGGTACTTCGCAAATGAGCAGAAAATCTTTATACCTGCACATGACACTATTAGTGAGTAAAAGTTTAAAGCATTGTGCGCCGTGATCGATTTAGTAGATATAGCAACATTTAATTAGATATCCAACTGCTTTTTGATTTGTTCTTGGTTTTAAAGCGTTCTTCGACAAAGTTATCGAAAAAGTCGCCTTCTACCAGCGAAAAGTCACCCAAGAAGCAGGTGGAAAAAACCAAAAAAAATCTAAAACAAAAGGCAAAACCAGCAGTAAAGAAGAAACTTCAACAGGATGAAACTATTCAACTTAACAAAAGTACTAGACCCGTAGACGAAGTAGTTGTATATCCAGAATTAGATTTTCAAATACGAGAATTAGTAGCTGATGGTAATCAAGTATTAATAGGTCCACCCAGATTGACACGATTTGAAAGGGCTAGAATAACTGGTGCAAGATCATTACAACTCTCACTAGGTGCACCATCTCTAATTGCCTGGACAAATGAAATTAGGGACACGATCTCTCTTGCAACAGCAGAGCTTGATGCCAGGATATTACCTATATCAATCCGACGCGTTTTGCCCAACGGGTTGTACCAAGATATTCCCATTGACTGGATGAAATAACGTGAATAATTTTCTTACAATATAAATGGCCGTTTATCCAGCAACCTTGTTTAGGAGCTGGACTAGAAATTTTTGCCCATCCGTTGAGGAAATGTCAGACGGTCAATGTACGTTACGAGACTCGAGAAAAGATAAGTTCGAGTGAAATATTCATGCAGGAGAATGTACGCGTGGAACATCTCATCAATTAATATGATTGATAGTCGTAGCAAGACTTAAATTTCGAACTTTTTCAATTTTGAGAGGGTCAAAATTCCGACTATCCAGGCGACTCATGTAGGGTACAAAGCCCAACTCCTGTTGGAAGATGGTACCACTTACGAAGGCGTGGGTTTTGGTTTTCCAAAAATTGTAGGTGGGGAAGTTGTTTTTAATACAGGCATGGTTGGATATACAGAAACTTTAACTGACCCATCATACAAAGGTCAGATTTTGTGTATGACTTATCCACTGATCGGCAATTATGGTGTTCCGAGTTGGGATGATTTGGATGCATTTGGTCTTCCAAGGTACTTTGAGTCAGAGAAGATCCAAGTTAATGGCCTTATTGTTAATGAACTTTCAACTGTTGCGAGTCACTGGAATTGTGAACGTACTCTGGATCAATGGCTATACGACGAAAAGATATCGGGAATCAACGGAATTGATACACGTGATCTAACAAAACGGTTGAGAGTTGACGGAGTAATGAGGGGAGCATTATGTGTATCTCCTCACAAAATCGACAATAACGAATTAGTAAGAGCTATGTGTGAAACTAAATATGATGGTTTTAATTTCATGCCTGAAGTTTCGGTCTCGGAGACTAAGGAGTACGGAAGCCATTCTTTACCACCTGTAGTATTGATCGATACTGGAGTAAAGTATAGCATAATCCGTAACATTATCAGAATAGGATTCAGAGTTATCTGTGTTCCTTGGGATACTCCCACCAGGGATATCTTGTCATATAGTCCCGTGGGGGTAGTGATTAGCAACGGTCCTGGAGATCCCAAAATGTGTAAGTCAACAATAAAGACTGCCAATGACTTGATTAATTTATCGGTACCAACATTGGGAATATGCCTTGGGAACCAGATAATTGCATTGGCTGGAGGAGGCAATACACAAAAATTAAAATTTGGGCACAGAGGTCAAAACAAGGCATGTACCGAAGTTGGAACTAACAGAACTTTCATTACAAGCCAGAATCATGGATATGGTATTGAACCCCAAAGCCTTCGCGGAACTGAATTTGACACATGGTACTTCAATACTGATGATAGGACTATTGAAGGGGTAACACACAGATCAAAGCCAATATTAGCAGTACAATTTCATCCTGAAGCTTCTCCCGGTCCCTATGACTGCATGTTTGTTTTTGAAAAGTTCAAGGAGATGATTTTGAATGATAATATTGGTTACCAAAGGCAAACATCTGGAAATATGACAACATCCGCGAGGACAGGAAATAAGGAAAAAAAGACAGGAGGCAGGAAGGGAGTTTCCGAGAAATGAATCGATAAAGAAAACGGTAGTGCTTGGCAGCGGTGCAATAAAGATCGGAGAAGCCGGCGAAAGTCAGAATCAGTATTAATGATTCTGGCCGCTAGTTTGATTACTCCGGGTCTCAGTGCCTCAAGGCATTATCTGAAGAAGGCATCCATAGCATACTAATAAATCCCAATATAGCCACTATTCAAACTGACACCAGATTTGCCGATAACGTGTTTTTGTTACCTGTAACTGGAAGCTATGTTGAAAAAATAATAGAACAGGAGAGGCCTGACTCAATAATGCTAAGCTTTGGTGGTCAAACTGCTCTAAATTGTGGTGTAACACTAAATGATGAAGGAGTGTTGAATAAATATGGAATAAAGGTATTAGGCACTCCAATTACAGGAATAAAGATCACAGAAGATAGACAGGAATTTAAAAATGCGATGATCGCTAGTAAGGTACCAGTTTTAGATAGTGCACCAGCACATAATATGGAAGAAGCAATTGTAATCGCCAATAAGATAGGATATCCTGTCATCATAAGAGTCGCATACACCCTGGGAGGCAAAGGTGGAGGAGTTGCGCACAACGAATACGAACTGCAGGAAATAGTCCAAAGAGGATTACCACAAAGCATAGTGCATCAGGTCCTAGTAGAAAGATATGTTGGAAGTTGGAAACAGATTGAATATGAGATGATGCGAGATTCTACAGGAAATGCAATTACAGTTTGCAACATGGAGAACGTTCTTGCTATGCGCGTTCACACAGGAGACAATATTGTGGTTGCACCCTCTCAAACACTCAATAACGAAGAATATCACAAACTCCGCTCTGCAGCAATCAGAGCCGTCCAACATTGCAATATACTGGGGGAGTGTAATGTCCAGTTTGGGTTAGATCCCGCTTCTGAAGACTATTGTGCGATTGAGATAAACGCCAGACTTTCTAGATCCTCCGCATTGGCCAGCAAGGCAACTGGATATCCCCTGGCCTATATGGCTGCAAAGATATGCCTTGGATATTCTCTTACCGAGCTTGTGAATAGCATAACCAAAACTACCACTGCGTGTTTTGAGCCATCTTTAGATTATGTTGTTTTAAAAATGCCAAGATGGGACTTTAGAAAGTTTGAACTTGTGAGTAGGAAACTCGGAACCAGCATGAAGTCGGTAGGTGAAGTCATGGCAATTGGTAGGTCCTTTGAAGAGGCATTACAAAAAGCAATCCGTATGACTGATACGGGAAAATACGGCTTGGTTTGTAACGACGATTCAGAGCTAGAAGAAAATTTGGAAATAGTAGAGGAGGGATTGTTACATCCTGACGACGAAGTATTACAAACCGTTGTAAAGGCAATTAAGTTGGGAATTTCAATAAACACAATATATAGGCTTTCAGCAATAGATCCTTGGTTTTTAACAAGAATAAAAAATGTCATAGAATTAGAGAAAAAATTGCGGGATTCTGATTTAAGTGAGAATCTCCTAAAAGACGCTAAACGGTATGGATTTTCCGATCATCAGATTGGAAAATGTGTTAGTTTGAACGAAATGAATGTCAGGAAGCTTCGCCAAAAATTCGGAATAATACCCGTAGTGAAGCAGGTTGACACCCTAGCTGCTGAATGGCCAGCAAAGACCAATTACCTTTATCTAACCTATGGAGGAGAAAAAAACGACATAGTATATGATAAGAATAACCGAGGAGTGATAGTATTAGGTGCCGGACCATATAGAATTGGAAGTAGCGTTGAATTTGATTGGAGTACTGTTAATATGGTATGGAGCCTAAAGGAGAATGGGATCGAATCTGTATCAGTAATAAATTGCAATCCGGAAACCGTTTCGACTGATTATGATATCTCCGATAGATTATATTTTGAAGAGTTAACTCTTGAGAGAGTTCTAGATATCTTTGAAAAGGAACAGTCATCGGGCATTGTGACTTGTGTTGGAGGACAGGTAGCTAATAACTTAGTACCAAAGTTGGGTAAACTTGGGATTCCAATTTTAGGTACTGCTAGCGCGAACATAGACATGGCCGAAGACAGGGAAAAGTTTGGAAAATTACTTGATTTCTTAAATATTAAGCAGCCGCAATGGAAAAAATTTACGAACATGGCTGAAGCAATAACATTTTGCCACAAGATAGGCTATCCAATATTGGTTAGACCTTCATATGTATTGAGTGGGACAGCCATGAAAGTAGTCTGGGGTGAGGAACAACTCGAACGATTTTTGAATGAGGCAATTCATCTAAGCCCTGAATATCCAATAGTAATTACCAAGTTCTTACAAGAGGCGTCAGAAGTTGAAGTAGATGCAGTGTCTAATGGAGAGGAAGTTATTATTGGCTCGTTAGTAGAACATATCGATAACGCAGGTATTCATTCTGGTGATGCAATGATGTGCATTCCACCATGGCGTTTGACCAGAAAGACAATGAATACTATTGTAGAATATACCAAAATGATAGCACTTTCATTAAAGGTTAAGGGGCCGTTAAATATACAATATCTGGTAAAGGATGATCAGGTATATGTAATTGAAGCCAACATACGAGCATCCCGCTCAATGCCTTTTGTATCGAAAATCGTAGGGATCAATATTATAGCACTTGCTGCCAAAGCCATTCTTGGGAAAGCTTTGCCAAAAGAGGCAGGCAATTTATGGTTGCGAGTCCCTGGTTTTGGAATTAAGGTTCCTCAGTTCTCATTCATGCAGTTAGAAGGCGCTGACGTTGTCCTTGGAGTAGAAATGCAATCTACTGGAGAGGTCGCTTGTTTTGGGGAGAGTTTTTACGATGCGTTATCTAAGGCCTATGAAGCTGCAGGTTATTCACTCCCTCTCTCGGGTTCCGCGTTAATTACGGTAGGTGGTCAACGATATAAAGAAAAGTTACTACCACTCATCTCCCTCGTAAATTCCATGGGATTCAAAATCCTTGCAACAGAACATACGGCCGAATTTATAAAAAATAATTCCAAAGCAAATATTGAAGAAGTTTATAAAATAAGTGAGCCTTCAAGAAAACCTAACATTGCAGATCTCCTCTATAACCGTGAAATCGATTTTATCATAAACATTCCATCTACATCAACTATTGAAAAATATGTTGGGATGTTATACGATGAATACCAAATTAGGAGAAAAGCCGTGGAAATGGGCATCCCGGTCCTAACAACAGTTGAAGCAGCAACATCATTCGTTGAGAGCCTAAGATGGCGAATGAAGTTTAAACCAACAATCAATTCTCTTTCTGGCTACGTCGAGTTTTAAGAAATTTTGTTATTTCAGAAGAGGATCTCCAGAAGCTCTTCGTTTCCAAGTATAGCACCATCCATGGATAGTATTAGACACTTTTCTACGGCCTTCTTTTTGAGTATACGATCTACTAAAGGCGAGATTCGGCCTTGTCTACTAACTTTTGACTGATTGACAATAAATCTATTGTAAGATGGCATTATTATAACATCAATAGATCCTTTCTGACTAGGAAATATAACATCCGTTCTAACTCTAAGAAACACCCACACCTTTTGACCATTCATAACACTATCAGATTTGAAGAATACTGGATGAACATGTCCAAGAATAACCTTTTTGACGTTTGAAGTCAGTGATGAAGGCATTGTATGACCGTGAATAAGCAGGGTATCATCGATTGTCATTCCCGTAACCCCCATCGTACTTATTGAGTCAGGTATGAGTAACCTGATCTTACTGTCATGATTACCGGGAACAAAAAAGACTTTACATATTTGTGAGAGGGACTGCAAAAATTTAGGAACTACTTTCCAATCTCCCTTATTGATTCCAGATACATTGTTTTTTATGTCACCTAACAGAACAATTGAATTGGCTTTACAAGATATCACAATTTTTTCAAGTTCCTTTTCGGTCTCTTCCGCAATCTGATACCAATCTATAGATACGTTCTCTGATTGAAACCAATGAGCAAAACCGATGTGCAAATCTGAAACTACTAGTATCGATTGATTCTGGCCTTCGAGCTTTGTATGCATTAAAAGTGCGGGACGTCTCGGTACTATGCTAAGCTCAGCCATTTTTCATCCCCTAGGAGAAATATAAAAATATCTTTGCTCCAACAGGTATTTCAAACTCTCCTCTACGATCTCTGAATTCAATCTCAGGGTTTTAAATATTGTCCCTAAGAACGCGCTATTTGCTGTATCCAATTTCGAAAAAAATTACACCGTGATCCTTATAGCATCGATTTATACTATAATCATGCTAAGATCATGACTATGAAATTTCGACCTGAAGTGGAGTACTTTTTTATCATAGAGTTGCGGTATAATGAAATTTAACTTGATACTGTCTTCTTCTCGGAACAGAGAAGGTGACGCAGTTGACGAATTCATAAAATTAATTGAGGAGAATCTAGAAGAAAGTCCAGTAGTTGAAATAAGCGACATTCAAGGAATAATACTTGCATGTACTGAAGCTGATCCTTTAGAGGTCATTGATCTGTTCAAAAAAATGGTCGCTGAAGAACCATGGCACTTCAGGTATATTCTTAGAGTTATTCCAGTACAAATCGTTTGTTCTACTAACCCGACTGAAATTATAGATGGTTCTTGTAAGTTATTTAAGAAGGTGTCTGGTGTATCATCATTCAAAATTGTGGTTGAAAAGCGATACTGTAGCATCAGATCTCGAGAAATAGTTTTAGCCATCGCGAGCAGAATAACAAACAAAGTGGATTTGTATTATCCTGATTGGATTATACTTGTAGAGATTTTGGGGAAAAGGACAGGAATATCAGTTTTGAGACCTGAACATCTATTGAGCATCGTAAAGCAAAAGATGGGGGGACATAGAAATAAATGACATCCAATAGAGATTTATTTGAGTTAGATTGTTAGTAGGGTTATCATTTAAACCAAAATGCTTAGTTCCCAATCTGCATAAGGCAAAAGTTTTTTCATTTTAACATTAAGTTTTGCTCGTCTTTTAATAGGTCCAGCAACTTGAAATCAGCCGGCTCGATACACGATTGGTTAGTATATAATTGAATCGAATCGAGATGTCGCATTGCTATTTTGCAAATTGCTAAAATCAGCACCGGAGTGCTCAGTCCCAATTAAACAAAAATAGTTAAATTTTCTAGCGATCATTTTGATTGAAACTTTACCAGGGCTGCTTTTTCTACGAGGTAATTTTCAAAAAATATCCTGTCCATTTTTTTATGGGTAATCCCAAATTCACTACATAATCTTGCCATTTTGTTCTTCCCTATTCTTAGGACTGAAACATGTATCTCGTTAAAGTAACCTTCAATGTATTTTTTTATCTTCAGGACTGAATCCAAATTCTCTGACATCAAAATGAAGCATGCTGCGCTATCGTTTTTTAATCCTCCAACTTTTATAGCCTTTGAAATTTGACTAGTACAACACAATCTCATTAGGATATCCGTTTCCATTATTTTTGATAACTTTATTCCTCGCTTCCACGATTCAACCGTCAATTGTAGTACCCTTAACAGATGATTTACTCCAAATACATAACTGGCATCTATGCCTTGAACTAAGACATCTGGAGAAAACGCTCTGAATTTGGTAATTAATTCGTGTAAATTTTCACTTCCAAGATGCGTTATTTCGATAATTGCAACATAAAAAGTGCCTATTCGATATAAAGATCGGTCTTCTGCAGGGATATTATTTTCTAACAAAGTAGGGCCTTTCTTATTATTCAAATCAATATCTTTTACACTCAAATTTACTCTTCACTATCCACCATGTACTAAACTAGCAATAGTGACGGTATCACCTGATTTTATTACTGATTCTCCCTTTGGAAACAAAGACGATTCGATTCCATTGATAGCTATCAAAAAATTCTTTTCATCAATAAGGTCTGGCTCAACTGCATGGTTGCGTAAATAGGACATTATGTATGAAATCGATGCGTTAGGCTCATCAACATAAAGTGTATTCGTATTCACAGTTTTCTGGACTGGACCGAGAAGATTCACTATTATCAATGTAGTTTCAAATTGTCATTCTGCTTCCGGAGATAAGGATTCTGGCGACTCTCCTTGTGATTCCAAATTTTCCTCACTGGATTTGGATTGCTTATTAAGATGTGAGGCGATATATCCTGCAACCTGATTTCTTAATTCTTTAGACCGTACTATCGCAAGCTCCACAATAGTCTTCTTATTCTGTTCAAAATTGGTTCCAAACCTATCAGGATATTTATTCATAAGGTCCGTAGCAATCCTTCTCACACGATGCATAGACATTAACGAGAACACAAGCTTATTTTATACTTATTCATTCAGGAAAGTTCCAAGGCGAATTCTTATTTTTAGGGTAATAAATATATCCCATCATCCATTGAAGAACAGATTAGAATTTGTTGATACTAAGCTCATCGCTTCTTCAAAAGTCATTTTAAGTTCATGAGACATAATATCCAGTATAGTGATGAGCATATTTGTTGGTAGTGATGTAACATTTTTGAAGCAGCCAGAATATCTTACGGGCCCATCTGTTTCGATCAAAATCTTATTTCTGTCAGCTAAACCAAGAAGTTTTTTCTTGTTTCGAGAGTAAGCGACGAGCGGACCGTATGAGACATATAGACTCATATCCATTGATCTTTGTAACTGCTTCTCTGTCCCATCAAACCAGTGGAGACATGCATTGAGGTTATCGTACGAGGGAATGAGATTAAGAATTTCATCCAATGTTCCTCTAGAGTGTATAGAAACAGGTCTTTCAATTTCCTCCGCTATATTCAACATTTTCTGAAAAATATCTACTTGCTTTGAGTAGTTGTAGTTTTTAGATGTGTCATAAGAGCGATCCAGTCCAATTTCTCCTATTCCGTCGATGAAGTTTCGATTTTGTGCGACGAAGTCTTCAAATTCAGAAAACTCTTCGATTTGGGCAAATTCAGGGTGAATCCCTACAAAATTAAATACTACATCTCGATTTGCATCCCTAAACAAGTCTATGGCTCTCCTTGATGTTGATATGTCCATGGTCACTGAACATGCTTTGATACGCAATTCCCTCATTGAGGTCAGAATTTGTGTTAAAAAATTCGCATAATATTCATCCACCAGGTGTATATGCGAATCATAGAACAAAGGATCCAAAAATCATAATTCCTACTTCAGATATCCTAATAATTCTATACCAAATCTTCTCTCGACATCGACACTATCTCTATCCTCCTCTTATCCTTAGACACCCAATTCACTCGTATTAACCCGAATATCTCCAAATCGAGTAAAATTTTGTTTACGTCGGATTCTGTAACTTGTATCCCCTCCTTCTCCAAGTTGTTCATCAGATCAGAATCTGTAAGAGTGTTAGTCTCCCTAATTTTCTCTAAAATAAGGTTTCGTAAAGGATACTTCAATTTCAAACCACCTATCACAAGTTCCTAACCTATTTACAATGTCACCTCATTTAAAATCATATGTGTTTCATAAATTCCAAAGGCAACACCTCTCTTGAGTGATTCCTCCACCCTTGTAAATCTGAGAAATCTTAACTTCTGACTCTAGGCTAGGAGGCGCTCTTTATGTAATGAGCTGAGCAGTATCTAAAATTTTGGCAAAATGTCGATATAACGAGAAGCAGATCAAGGTTAATATTTCAAACACTACAAATGGTTTACCTGGCATGAAAGGATTTGAAAAACGGCTTCCCCGAAGTGCTCGCAGAACCAGAAAACCACTACAAACCGATTGGATAACTTCAAGGAAGCCTACATGGGTGAAATGCACTTATGAAAAATGTCTTCATGAATGGATTTACAAGGGCGCTGGAAATTGGGCCGAATGTCCCATATGTCATAACTGTATGAAAGTTTCAGCTGGAAAAAGGCATTATGGAATCTCTTTTCAGAAGCAAGATAAATCTCATCTGTAAAGTCTGATAATAGCCAAAGGATTTTTACCGATGTTGTAGCCGAATTTTTCGACGTGATTTTCTTTGGACAAGTTGAGATGTTATATCTGCAATTCGTTCCCAATGGCTTAAAAACTGTCGAAAAACGCTATCTCCTTGCGATGACAAAATTGACAATAAGATTTTTTAATAATTTCAGGCAAAAAATATTAAATTGGCAAAACGTGAATTTACTATACAAGTAGGGGGTGATAAAATACAAACTTTGGGACACTTGCACAAAAACGTCGCCCTAAAATATCTTATGAAACGAAGAAGATCGATCTTAATGACCAAGGACAAGGAAAAAGTTGAAAAGCTCTTCACAGTCCTTCCGAGGAGTATTAGTATAGTGGGAAAAAACGTTACCCACAGTTATGCTGTCAATTGGGAAAGAGAGGGAGTAACAGATTTTGAGGGATCTCGATTTGTGTTTACATTAGAGGAAATTTCTGCGCCAGTTATTTCGGTGCCTGCCTAGCAAATGACTAAGTTCAATTCCGTTATTTAGAGTTACAATATCATCCTTTGTAGCATATGGCGGTGGAGAATGAGTTTTTATTCCAATCATGGCACTAGATGCGTGTACTTGAGATAAGTGCAGCTGTCTAGTTATAATTTTAGCCGCCTGCCGCTTCAGCACCTAAATGACCCCATAATCCTTCTTGGTAGGTATCTATCAGGTGATTTATGACTTCGTCATAATCCAAATCCTTTTTCTTGCTATCCATCAATTCAATTCTTACGGACGATAATCGCTTGTAGGTAATATCATCTACATCAATACTCTTCATGTACTACCCCCCTGTAGTAATTTCTATTAAATAATTTGTAATTACGAGAAATAATCTGGGCTATAACATTTTGTAATTTTTGATACATTCGATAATTTTTTATAAGATTTCGAAAAATTTATTACGATTTGAGTTCACCAAAATTTGGTGTACATAGACACAATCTCAGTCCCCCATGCCGTAAAGCAAGTAATAGGATCTAATGGTTTGTTTTTTCAAGCACTAAGAACAGGCATAGTCAATTACACGGCATTAGCTCAAAAAATAAAACCTGACGTCGAAAAATTGACTAAAAACAATGTTAATTTGAATACTCTGGTGGTTGCCATTAAGAGATTTGCAGACACCTTGGAAGACAATGAGAGAAGACTGTCAGTACCTACAATTGACGGAATAAGAATGTCTTTGACTGGTAGTATTTTGGATTTGGATTTCAGAACTGTTTCTCATGCAGTAGTTGAAGCCCTTGACGAACTTATCGAATCTGACAAGGGATACAGCATGTTTAGAACAAATAAACAAATTCGAGTTTTCATAGAGGACCTCGATGAAGTTCGTACGATTTTTGCTCCCACTAAAAGTTTTGAAGGCACAATCAAAGAAGGCTTATCGAAAATCACTATTAATATCCCCACAGACATGCAGAATACATATAGCATTCTATCGACAGTATCCTATATTCTTTCCAGCAGCCAAATCCCATTGTACAACGCTTTCTTTTCTCATGATGAAATTATCCTGATATTGAATGTCAGTGACGCCGCTAAAGCCTACGAGATAATCAGAGAAGAGTTAGCAGGCATGCGGGAGTGAAAGTAGGACTAATACAATATACACAGTTGGGACACTACTGATTTTTTTCATTAGCTACTAAGTGGTGATTTGATTCTCGATTCACCTGTAATACGGAACTGCCACCTTCTCTCCCGGTTTCCCCTCTCTTTGAGTCTTTATTTTCTTTACACTCTCTTCAAAATGACGCATCATTACATGTGCCTCCGAGACGTGTTTTGCTGCTTCTTCTGGTGTAGGGTATTTTGCCAAGTATTCATGCAAAACGAGAGAAACAGCGGTGTTCGCTACGGAACTTGCATCGGCTCCACTGAATCCTTCAGTAAGTTCTGCAACCCGTACCAAATTTACATCTGGACCTAATGGCTTATCTTTTGAGTGTATTTCCAAAATCTTTTGTCGTGCAAGCTTGTCTGGCATTGGAACAAATACTATTTTATCAAATCTACCAGGCCTCAATAGAGCGGGATCTATTATATCTGCCCTATTTGTTGCCGCTAAAACGACTACACCAGAAAGTGCCTGGATTCCGTCAAGTTCAGTTAGTAATTGGGATACTACCCTTTCAGTAACCATACTATCTCCACCCATTCCTCTCGTAGGAGCTATCGAATCAATTTCATCAAAAAATACTACACAAGGAGCAGCCTGCCTTGCCCTCCTGAATATTTCCCTTATGCCTCGTTCGGATTCTCCGACCCACTTGCTTAAAAGTTCAGGACCCCTTACACTTATGAAATTTGCCTCCGATTCTGTGGCAACGGCCTTTGCAAGAAGTGTTTTACCCGTACCAGATGGTCCGTGCATCAATAGTCCTTTAGGCATGGAATGACCCAACTTTGTGTACAGCTCAGGATATCGTAATGGCCATTCTACCGCCTCTTGCAATTCTCGTTTTACCTCTTCCAGTCCTCCTATAGAAGACCAAGGAACATCTGGAGATTCCAAATAAACTTCTCGCATAGCTGATGGCATGACCTCCTTCACAGCGTTTTCGAAATCTGCCATAGTTACTATTAGTTTATTTAATAGTTCTGGAGAAAGCTTCTCATCTTCTAAGTTTAATTCTGGCAATAATCGTCTTAAACATTTCATGGCTGCTTCCTTACACAAATATTCCAAATCAGCCCCAACAAATCCGTGTGTAACTGCGGCCACTCGATCTTGTTCAACATCCGTATCAAGAGGCATATTTCTAGTGTGGATTTGGAGTATCTCTAATCGTCCTCGCTTGTCGGGTACCTTTATTTCTATTTCCCTATCAAATCTGCCTGGTCTACGTAAAGCCGGGTCAATTGCATTTGGTCTGTTAGTAGCTGCAATGACAATTACTTTGCCTCTTGCTTCTAGACCATCCATTAGTGACAAAAGTTGTGAAACTACTCTTCTTTCTACTTCTCCAGTAACCTCTTCTCTTTTTGGGGCTATAGAATCAATTTCATCTATAAATATGATTGATGGAGCTTTCTCCTTTGCCTCTTTAAAGATTTCTCTGAGACGTGCTTCGGATTCACCATAGAATTTGCTCATTATTTCTGGTCCCGAGATACTTATGAAATGTGCGTTGCTTTCGTTAGCTACTGCCTTCGCTAGTAACGTCTTCCCAGTCCCAGGGGGACCGTACAACAATACACCCTTTGGAGCTTCAATCCCTAACTTCTCGAATATTTCAGGATGTCTTAGGGGTAGCTCGATCATTTCCCGAACTTTTTGAATTTCTTCCTTTAAGCCACCAATATCTTCATACGTAACCTGAGGAACTCCTCTAAGTGTTTCCCCTTTTTCAGCAATGTGAAATATAGTTTTTTGAGTTATCAAAACTGCATCAGAAGCTGGTGTAACTCCAATTACTTGAAACGTAAGTCTTCCCCCAAAATAAGGTACCATTACGTTGTCACCCTTTATCAGAGGCACACTCTCAAGTGCATCAGCAAGGTATCTTTCATCTATGGGTGGAATAGCTTCCAAAGGAGCGACTATTACTTTCTCTGCAGGGACAGCTTTAATTTTTCTAACGATTACTGTATCTCCTATGGCAACTCCGGCATTATTTCTGACCAAACCGTCTACTCTAACAATCCCTTTTCCTTCATCAGATGGATATAATGGTAAACATTTCGCAACTGTTCTACGTTTACCCCTAATTTCAATCACATCGCCTGTAGATGCACTCAAAGAATCCATAGAATCATAATCGATACGTGCAACGCCGCGGCCCACATCACGAGTGTAAGCTTCGAGTACCTTCAATGATAGAGTATTCTGACTCACAATATCACTTACGACTTTACTTATCTTTATACCTTTGTTAGAATAATAATAGCAAGAAAAAGGAGTGAAATCTTCCCAAATTACTATTAAAGTGCGCTGCTTCTGTCAGATCATAGAATTAGTATTCAAAGTTCTTAATTCATCATTTCCGTTGAGATGCTGCAGTTTCTCAATATCTCAATAACAAAAAAAACTTTATCAAAAGCTTAAAATCACCACACTTCTCAAATTGAACGAAGAACTTGGGAAAAAGAACTCTAGTACGAAGAAGAGGACGAGGAGGAAAACAATTTAGAGCCGTCATAGTAGGAAAGATTTCACCGTCTAAATATCCCAATTTCAAGTTTCCCGAAAAGCATTCTGGATCTGTTGTAGATATTGTTCATGAGAGAGGAAGGGATGCCCCGTTGGCAAAGGTACGTTTCGACAACAGAACTGTTAGTTATGTTCCTGCCACCGACGGTATTGCAGTAGGCAATAGCATCCAAATAGGATATGATATTCCAGCTGCACATAACAATATCTTGGCTTTGGAATCGATACCTGATGGAACTTTAATTTGCAATATGGAAAAAAATATTGGAGATGGCGGTAAGCTAGTAAAGGCTTCTGGTTCTTCAGCACTGGTTTTTTCACATTCACCACAAGGTGTTACGGTGAAGCTCCCATCGGGTAAGTTCACTACTCTCAGCCCTAATTGTAAGGCGATGGTTGGCGTGGTAGCAGGTGCAGGAAGAAAAGAAAAGCCATTCCTCAAAGCTGGCAGTAGAGCGAAATACATGAAGGCAAGAGGAAAATTATACCCCACAGTTAGGGGAATAGCACAGGCAGCGGTGTATCATCCCCATGGTGGCGGAAGACATCAACATATTGGGCATCCGTCTTCAGTTGCAAGAACTACACCTCCTGGAGCAAAAGTGGGCAATATTGCACCTAGAAAGACTGGAAGAGCAAGGCTTAAAGACAGAAGATGAGGATTAATAGATCAATATCACCTAGTACCATTATTGTGGAAACGTATGGGTTGCCATAATACGAGCCTTTTTTATTTCCAAGATTATTAGATTGGTAACAAACACCAATACAATCCTAAAACTTATGAGGAAGACCCTTCAAGAAAACAAACTAACTAGACTCACAGCACTAAAAAATTTGCAACATCAAGAGCAAGGAGACCCTTTCAAAATCTTGATTGGAACTATATTATCTGCACGTACTAGAGATGAGAATACAACTCGGGTCTTGAAATATCTATTCGATAAGTTTAGAGACATCGACGGAATATCCAAAGCGGATTTAAAAGATATTAGAGATTCGATTCACAGTATTGGATTTTATAACATCAAGGCAAAGAGAATAAAACAGGTGGTGCAGTTACTGATTGAAAAGTTTGATAGTAAAGTACCTTCTAATTTGGAGGAATTGCTGACGTTGCCGGGAGTCGGGAGAAAGACTGCAAATTGTGTTCTTGTCTATGCTTTCAACCAGCCGGCCATTCCCGTGGATGTTCATGTGCACAGGATATCAAATAGATTGGGCATAGTGAATACAAGAAAAGTGGAAGAGACCGAGTTGCAATTATGTAGTATCATCGATAAAGAAATGTGGATGGAGGTAAATGATACTTTCGTTACTTATGGACAAAATGTATGTCTTCCAATTAAACCAAAGTGTAATGTATGCCAACTTAAAAAAATGTGTAAATTTTACAAAAGTAATGTTAAGGCTAAACCTCCCTCTTCTTCTTCACTAGAAGAGTAACAACAATCCCCGCCATTATTATTGACACTACCAGAGGAAGATAGTATAATGGCGAATTGGCAGGATTACCAAAAATAATGCTAAATGAAATTTTTCCCCCAATGACATTAGAAGGATCTTCTGGCCTGTCCTTTCCATATACAGATATTGAGCCTACAACAAAGTCATTAATAGAGAGTCGGTCTATGATAATTCTTTTCCCGTTTGTGATGGTCAGACCCTGATTGTTTGCATGTGCTACAAATATTGGCTGATCTCTTGACCACCCATCGCTATCACGTTCATATATTCTAATGTAACCAGAATCCTTGGTGTTAACTGCCGCCCAGAATCTGGCAGATTCCCCTCCAAACATACCAAGCTCTATGAATTTTTCGCTTGGATAAGGTTCTTGGATTTTTATTATCGTTTTTGCGTTACTGTAGTGAGAATAAGTTAGGTTATTCTGAATTACCAACTGCCAGTTAGTAGGAATGGGTTTTGCAAAGGAATATACTACGGGATTCTTTCTGTCAGCATTCGAGGCCGAAAAAGAAAGAGTAAAACCTTCACTATTCTTCGTAGTTATAATGTCACTGGCTTCTTGAGACTGTATGAGACTTTGAACAGGGTTGATCATCAACGCCTGACTAAATAAACCCATAGCAACAAACATTACAAGAAGTTCTGATTTCAATTCTACCAAGATTATTAATTATTCTAGACACTAGTTATTCCTTTACAAATGGATCATCAGACGAAATTATTAATTGTGATATTTCTGGCCTCATTAGATGTTTGTCAGGAATCTCTCCAGTATTTACCATTTTTCGAATCATAGTACCGCTCAACTCCTCTCTGAATTCATGACCGTGTGGACACGTTTTAGCATTCGCGTATGCAAGGCATTTTCTGCAATAATAAAACGAGGGGAAGAATACAGGCTCAATACCCAAATCAGGATAGTTCTTGAATATATCATGTGCAGCGTAAGGCGGGTAATACTCACCTACCCCTGCATGATCCCTACCGACAATAAAATGAGTGCAGCCAAAGTTCTTACGCATTATTGCATGATGGATGGCCTCCCGCGGTCCTGCGTATCCCATTTCTGTGTGAAGAGTTGCAAATAATACCTTCTCCTGTGGATAATAGTTTCGGATCAAAAGATCATAAGACCTTACAATCATTTCATCTGTAAAGTCTCCTGTCTTCTTCTTTCCGATCAAGGGATTAATGAACAGTCCGTCATAGATGTTGAGTGCAGCCTTTTGCACCATCTCGTGGGCATTATGGGGAACATTCCGTGTCTGAAATCCAACAACCGTATTCCATTTTCTGCGTACAATTTCCTTTCGTGTCTCTAGTGGAGTCATCCTAAATTGTCTTATTCCCAATCGGTCCTGAACCGCGAAAATTTCAGTTTTTCCGCTTACAAGTATGTCTTTCATTGCAAGTGCCTTCTTCACACCTGGATGGTTCCTATCAGTGGTCCCGTACACTGAAGTAGAAAGGTGGACTTTATCGAACCTATAAATGTCTTTAACGTGTATTATTCCAAAACTTTCTCCTTCGCAAGTCAAGACTACATCACTTACGTCCTTCATACTTCTAGCTGTGTGATCATCAACATCAAAAATTATGGGCATGGTCCAAGCAGTGCCATCAGCTAATCTTCCTTCCCTTAGAACTTGTTGCAAGTCATCCTCATTCAAGAAACCATCCAGAGGACTAAATATCCCCTGGGCTATATTTTCAACTTCAGTACGTATGTCTCTACTTACGTCAAATGTTGTCATTCCTGATAAATCTTTGGCCGTAACAAGATTATTTACCAGTTTCCCACCATGCGGCAGGATTGATACTTGGTTCAATTTACCTTACTTGACCTGTCCGACTTATTTTTCACGGGATCCCAATGTATGCCACATTCCTTATGAGATGAATTCTCCCACCACCACCTGCCAGCTCGAGAGTCTTCTCCTGGCTTCACTGCCCTTGTACATGGAGTACATCCTATGCTAGGGTATCCAAGGTCATGTAATTTATTATACGGAATCTCATTATCTTTTATAAATTTCCAAATTTGGTCTGAAGTCCAATCTGCAAGTGGATTCAATTTTACGATGTTTCCATGTGCTGAATCAATTTCGACTTTTTTAATTTCATTTCTGGTAGTTGTTTGTTCGCGCCTTAATCCCGTGATCCAACAATCCAATCCTGTCAGTGCCCTCTTAAGTGGGTCAACCTTTCTTATTTTACAACAAAGCTTTCTATTCTCGATACTCCCATACATCAAATTTATTCCCTTCTTTGTAACCATTTCCTCAACTTGAGGGCTATCCGGAAAGAATACCTCTATCGTCACGCCGTATCTCTTTCGTACATCCTCCATTACGTCGTATGTCTCTTGATTTAATCTGCCCGTATCAAGTGTGAAAATCCTAGCATGTGCACTGTCGATCTCACAAATTAAGTCAATCAACACTGCATCTTCGGCACCAAAACTAGACGCCAATGCGACATGTGGCGCATACGATTCTAAGGCCCACCTTATGACTTCTTTAGCAGACTTTGATTCCATTTCTTCAAATAATGAATTTAATTGGTCAAATGATGGTTTAGTACGGTTAACACGGTCGGAACTTAATAGGTCCATATAGAAAATCTCCCCTAGTAGATTTATAATTATTTGTTTTTCACGTACAAAAAGATTGCAATAGGTTGAAATTGGCGAGGCAACTCGTTTTATTTATTAAGAAGAGCTGTCTTATGCTGATCCTGATTGATTATAGATAAACGAAAATTAAACAAGTGATAAGATTATGAGTGATGAATTCTGGAATAATTTAGATCAATACCGCGAACTGGGATTAGACGCACCTCGCTGGATAGCGAGTTCCTCCGATGAGCTGGAGTCTCTTGCAATATTTGACTCTTTCGCGAAAACAAAGAGATCAAATTACCTCACAGATTATTCTTGGTTTGACACATTCCCTTATAGTGGAAAAAATCCAGAAATCGTACGAAGACTATATGATTTTAAAGACTTTGATAAAGCAAATATCTTAAAAAACAAGCGAATTGTGGCTTTATTTAATGTGCATGCTGATACCCTCTGTGACTCCCAAGCTTTATTAAAAATGTTGACCAATTTCTGTGCGAAGATAAATCCAAAATACAGAGTCAAGTGTGTACGGATCTCAACAACTTCTCATCGAGAAAGTGAGATTGTTTTGTTAGATTACATTGATGTACATAGAGGCGATAAGATTGGAAATACTGCAATTAACACATCCTCCATCAAAGTCATTGATCCTTCAGAACGACCTGATTCTCCTGTTAATGTCGCTATCTCTTTGACAGCATCTTTAGAAAACCTTCTTATTCTGGGTTGCACCACAGGTTTCAGAATTATCCCCATATACGACGCTCCAAATGAGGATATGATTAATTGCATTCAGACTAATCATGATATGTTCTCTTCAAAATATGATATACCTATCGACGATTATAGTTCCATTAAGACTGGAAAGTTATTCTTAGGAGCAACGGCATATGCTCATACTGAGAAACAGCTGCCTGTGAGATACGACTTAATAAAACCAGGAATGGTAGTTTTATTAACTGACAAATTTGGATCATTATCTCCTCTAAATATTTTCACCATGGAGAAGATAGAGGAATTTAAGCCGAATGCCCACAATGAGCTTGCAGACTCTGTTATAAAGAATGAAATTATAAAGTCTCTCACTCAACCCAAATTTTCACTTGGTAAGATTGTTGCCAAATATAGTCCCGAACTTGGTAATGAATTTGATATTTCTACAAACATAGTCGCAGTTCATCCTGCAGGTATGGACGGAGCTTTGGCTCTACTCCATCTTGCAAGAATTTCAAATTCTCATTTGAAGATAAGAGAGATACCTATGAAATACGAGGAATTTGCGGTCAGGGCAACAACTGAGTACATAATTCCAAATTCTACCTCTTCAGCAAATGGATGCCACATTATAATAGCAAGCAATGAGGTTGCAAATCAAATAGCAGAAGATTTGAAAAAACATAACTTCGATGCAACAATAATAGGAGACATTATAGAAAAAGACGGTGCAAAAGTAACCATTAGTCAAAAACTAAGGTATTATATGGCAGCGGATCGTCTGATTAATAGATTTGAACTAAGTAATTCGATTTAGCTATTTCCGATAATCATCTGCGGTTAATGTGAAATGTTTATAAAATAATTGATGATGGTCATAATTACCGTGGGGTGGGCATTTTGGATAATATTTCAAGTTGTGTCTTTTGTAACATTGCGAAATATATAACTAAGGCAAGAATTATCAGTGAGAATCAGCATGCAGTAGCCTTTCTTGATGCATTCCCATTAAGGCGTGGACATACACTTGTAGCAACAAAAATGCACTGGGCAAAACTGCAAGAAATAAATTCCGACGAAATTGTTTCTTTGTTTGGATTAGTTAGCATAGTGACAGATGCACTAGAGAAGGGCATGGACGCAAGTGCTACTCTAATCGCAATTCATAATGGAAAACTAGCCGGTCAAGAGATACCGCATCTGCACGTTCATATCTTACCTCGTAAACGTGACGATGGTGGAGCCCCTATTCATTCCATCTTTGAGACAAGAATAAGAATTGATGATTCAGAGATGGACAAAATCCTGCTTAAAATCAAGGATAAGCTATGAGTATCAAAGAAAGCACAAAGAAACCTTGGAAAAGGATATACAAGATGTGAGCGATCAACCGATTCTAACTATCTCCGACGGGATCTCTCTTAACCTTTTAATTGTTAAGGTCGGATGCTCACTGTCAGTCAACGGTTCTTGCTGAGAGAACAATGAGTTAGTAATCCTAATCGTTTTCATTCCCAACTCGTTTGCAGGTTTTATGTCAGTATCCAGTCGATCACCTATCATTACACATTCAGGGGCCGACTTTCCTGCCCTTAGAAGAGCAGTATCGAAAATCCTTCTGTCCGGTTTGGTGAATCCAGTTTGAGAGGAAAAAACGACGACCTCAAAGAGCCCTATCATCCCATACTTTTGCAAGAAAGATAATGCGTGAGCGCTCTGGTTTGCTATAATACCCATTTGGTACTTTTTACGAAGTTGGGTTAATGTTGGTAAAGCATCGTCATAAAGGGTTAAGTGTTTTTGTCTTGCATATTGGATATGGGGTTGAAAGTGTTGGAAAATAATTCTACCATAACCTTCTGGTCTAAGTAATCTGCAAACTTCAAAAATTAACTCCTCAAAATCACCGTTACCGATAATTCTATTTCTAATTACGTTATTTCTTATGGCAATATAATTCAATCTATCTATCTTTGTTCCAAATCCTTCAAGTAATTCTAAAAATATAGAATCTAAATACTGTATCATTTCCCACTCATTGATTAACGTTTGTCCGAGATCGAAGAATAAGAAATATGAAGAAGGATTATCCATTTCTAGTCACACTGTTTCTCGTGAACAATAAGTGAAATGACGAAAATTCAGCTATTAGAGTCTTCTTTCCTCGACCGATTCGAAAACTCAATAGTTTCTCACGTGCGAGTCGGCACAAAGGTTCATAAAAAAGAAATAATTTCCAGAAAATATCCTTTGATACTCAGCGGATGGCTATTTTATGGGGATATTCGAATTTGAAGATAGCTGAATTTGTCACAAATCTACCAAGGTCTATTATGAGCGGGGAACATGTATTTCTCCCGGATAAAGTGATAAGAAGAATTTTTACCCTTGCTGATTTAAGGTCTTCCGACGTTTTTTATGATTTGGGTTGTGGGAATAGTAACACAATATTAATTGCTGCAAATGAATATGGAGTAAAGAAGTCGATTGGAATTGAAAATAGAAAGAGGGCTGTAAAGAAGGTATTATCTAAAATCAACGGAATTGATAATGCATCAATAATCAATGGCGACATTCGGAAGATACAGATATCTGACGCTGATGTAATCTTATTTTGGTTCTATGATGATCGTATTGTTAAACGTATGCTAGACAGATTTACTCTGACTTTGAAAAAAGGGACTAGAATTATATCCATATGGTCTCCGCCGGGATTGGTATTACCGGATAAAATAGACTTTCCTTTTTTTGTTTCTTGTACCCCGTTTACATATGCAGAAAATGTCGAGAAACAGTTTGAGAAAATTTATGGACAACCGTGTATCGACTTTACCGGCTCTTGGCTACTCGCTGAGAAATATATTGACGGAATCGAAACTGTGTCAAGCCAGTACAAGAGGTTTGTTAATATCCTATATGGCATGATCATTTGGATAAATGCATGGAACATGGGTGTAGCTTGCGAGGATGAGATTCCACCACCAGTTGAGTCCTACTTGGGCATATTAAGAACTTTTTTTAACATTGATTTATCTGACATGTTTGACAGGTAATATCATACTGAGGAAAATTAATAACCTGGAATTAATGTTCCAGGACTCCTACCACCCAAACCAACCTTGCCTCTTAAAATACCAAATCATAATCACGGCAGGCAATATCGCGGCAATTACCAGAAGAGTGAATGATGTGAATGGTCCAAAGAAGGTCGCAGGGCCTGTCTCGATTCCACCAGGTAAATTTACATTCATTCCGTAAATAGCTGCAACCACTGTTGCGGGAATTGACAGCGTGAAAAGGATTGTCAGGACTGCCAAGATTTTGTTCGACTTTTCGGTGCTTAGCATAAAGTCAGTATCCTTGAAGATTTCTATGGTTTCCTTTGATTCTTCGAGTACTTCAATCACCTTGTCGATATGATCTTTGACGTCATCAAAATACAGAGTAAGGTCCTCTTCAGAGAACTTCTGTATATCCTTACTCAGATCTAAAATAATGCGTTTCAATGGAATGACAACCCTTCTGAGTGTTGTTATTTCTCGCCTTAGCAACGAAATTTCCTTTGCAACAGCGACTTTTTCATCAAATACAACGTCTTCTATGTCATCTAAGTTTCCTTCAAGTTTCATCAAAATATGTAGTAGATCATCTACCAACAAATCTATAATACTGTGGAGTAAGTATCCAGAAGATGTACCCATGAATGAATCTCGCTGTTTTTCATTTACTTTGCAGATTTGAAACATCTCGGTTAGTGGTTTTAATTCTCCCTGCTGCACAGTAACTAAATAGTCAAATCCTGCAAATATAGCAAGTTGCGTTGTACGTGGAATACTCTTCTCTTTATCTATGGTAGGAAAATGAAGTATAACAAAAATATGATCCTCGTAACGGTCAACTTTGGGAATTTGTATTTTTGAGAGACAGTCTTCAATATTCAATTCGTGGAACGGGTAAAGCTGTTCGAGTATATTCATCTTTTCACGCGTAGGTTTCTGGATATCTACCCACGTCAAGCTCTTGTTAATAATCGATTCGAGGCCTAGCTTTCTTTCTCCAATTTCTGTCATCAAACCTCATTCTCAATTTTTGGTCTTTACCACTATAATATTGTATATTAATATTCCCGTATTACTGAGTACTAATATCGGAATACTGAATAACAGGTCATGATAATAATCTCAGATTAGTTAAACATCTGATTTTGTCTTAGGAGTTGTTAAAATATTTGTTGTAATGATTCGATAAGAGCCAATTCAGTTGGGTAGTTTACGTAGTAGATACCATTGAAATAGTATAAGTCTTTTCGAAAAAGATAGACTTAACCAAATTAAAATATAACATAATTACAATTTTCTAAATGAGCAAAGTGGTCATAGGAAAAACCTCAGACATTCAACAAGGTAAGTTGACGCATGTAACTGCTGGTGGCAAGGAGATTTTAGTCACGATGATAGACGGAAAATATTATGCAATGGGTAACATATGTAATCACGCTGGAGCGGAGCTTCATGAAGGAGAATTGAACGGTAAGGAGCTAATATGTCCATGGCATGGTGCTAAGTGGGATATAACTTCAGGGGAACTAATTTGGTTTCCGCAGAAATTAAAATCAGAGGAATCGTATAAAGTAGTAGTAGATGATGACACGTTGTTCCTGGAAATCTAATTTTTGAATGTCTAGGTAATAATACTACTGAAAGTTTTCAGAAGAATTCTGTAGAGTTATTTATAAATGATGCAACATGTATTTCAAGTAAATATTGGAAGAACACGAGTTTCTAATGGATCTTTGCTTTGTTGTTCTTTCTGTAGACAAAAGTATTAGGTTCGCAGGTGTTATTGACAGTAACGGTAAGCTTTTGGCGGGCAAGTACAGAAACAATATCCAAAAGCCACTAATTACATCAAGTTCCACCTCAAATCTTTCTCAAAACTCCTTGTATTCTGGATATTTGACACTAGCTATAAAGAAAAGGTTCGAATCGGATCTGGGTGAATTACATTTCCAACTGACAGAATTCGACAAAGTAAAATTACTTACCATTCCATTAACTTCTAGAAACGATCGTTATCTTTGCGTTTCTCTTGATAATATTACGTCTTACGAGAGGACTGTCTCAAAAATAATTGAAAGCATTTGAAATCGATCCATGCTTAATTATCATGATTAATGGAATCCCATTTGTAATAAATATGGCTTACATAGCCATCTTCGATGATGAAGCTTGACGTACCCAGATTCACGGAACGATTTGGCACCATAAGTATGCATGGAGTTCAGAGAGTTTATGAACTTGACTCGGGCTATAAGACTGGTAAAAGTAAATCAGAAGCCATTCGAACTGTAGATAACGAGGTCATTTCTGAGATTGAGGGGAAGATGGCTATTGTAATTCCCATTAAAGGAGAACGTTTAAAACTCTTGGAAGGTGTTTTGAGTGGAATTCCCCACGATTGTTTGACCATCATCGTTTCAAACAGTCCGAGGCAGCCGATAGATCGTTATAAACTTGAGCGCGAAGCTATAGAACAATTTAATAGATTTGCTGAGAAAAATTCCATAATAGTCCATCAAAGAGACCCTGGTGTATCGGAGGCCCTGCGTGAAGTAGGATATGCCGACTTACTCTCGAGCGACGGAACAGTAAGGAATGGCAAGGCAGAAGGAATGATTATCGGCATGCTTCTGTCCAAGATGTCTGGGAAGGATTACGTTGGATTTATTGATGCTGACAATTATGTTCCAGGCGCCGTCAATGAATATGTAAAGATTTTTGCATCAGGTATTGCCATGTCAACCACACCTTACACGATGGTCAGGGTATCATGGATTTACAAACCTAAGGTTTCAGATAATGGAGTATACTTCTCTAAATGGGGGAGAGTGTCAGAAATTACCAACCATTATCTAAACTCTGTAATCTCCTATTATACTGGCTTTGAAACCGAAGTCATGCGCACTGGCAATTCAGGAGAACATTGTCTCTCTATGAAGTTGGCTGAATCACTGACTTACTCTTCAGGGTTTTCCGTAGAACCATATGAAATAATAAATTTATTGGAAGAATTTGGCGGCATTATTCCGACTGAACACCAAGACGCCATGGATAAAGGGATTGAAGTAATGCAGATCGAAACTCGAAATCCCCACTTTCATGAAGAGAAAGGTGATGCCCATGTTAGGCAGATGTTCCTGGAGGCTTTAGGTTGCATATTTCATAGTAAAATTTGTCACCCTGAACTGCGAGAAAAAATTAAGTCTGAATTGCAAACTAGAGGACTGCTCGAGGCCGAGAAAGAACCTCCTCAGCTCCAAAGAATCCGGTCTTTTAAAGATATTGATGTCGCCTTATTTAGCAAAATCCTTCATGAAAAGTCAACAAGCTATCTCTACTGTGAATGAATTATTCTTCTCAATTTACAAAAGATTAGGATTTCGTCATTATTCCGATGTCTGGAATGGCTTACTATGAATGTTCATAGTAACTAAACTTAATATCTGTCAGCTCTAGAAACATGATCCTATCTCGGCTATGTGTCTTCGGTTTGATAATCACTAACCTACTTGCCTATCCTTGGATTCACATCTTTCATTGTTTCTGACATTGCGTACAAGAAGAATGGAGGTCAATACAAGTAATGGCAAACTCATCAAAATAAACAGCGTTTGAAAAGGAGCCAAGATTGAAACTGCAGTACCTGTACCAAATCCCAAGAGTACCGAGAACAAACCTCCAGCACAAGTTGGACATCCTATGAACAACCCGCTGAACGCTCCCATCGTGGAAACAGCCGAGAGCTTTCTTCTAGCCTGCGATCTTGCCAGCTGAAAAGCATGCACATTTAATACAATATTAAAACCAACCAAAAGGGAGACTGACACTGCTAGGATTAAATTTAATGGTATCAATAACACGGATAAGTTTTCGGTTAGTCTAATGGTAGCCATTGGAAAATATCCCGGAGATCCGCAGCATAAAGTCAATGCAAAAGACGGAAAGTTTATCGTATCATCAAGTGATACCTCAGTCGGAATATAGATAAGAATTCTTGAAAGATATGCAAAGAATAGGCCATACAAGATAGATGAAATTATCAACAATTTGAAATAACTTCTTTTCTTGAATATACGAGCTGCGTATGATAGAAGACTAGGGTCATTAGGTGTTGCAACAATTGAAAACTTAACAACTAGATATAGCCCATAAACAAAAAAAATGAGACTAATCACGGTCAAAATTATCACCAGCTGAGCCAGTCCATATAATTTTTGAGGCATAATTTGTAGGGGTTCTGACGATGTGAGAGTAGAATAGGCCAAAAAAATGAAGGCTATGGAAAAAATACTTAATCCAAGAATCCTAAATCCCCTGTTTCTGGAGACCTGATAATCACCTGCAGGTATCAAACAATTGATGACTAGAGTCGTCGCAAATTTAACTTAATTGGACCGACATTTTCATGGCGTCAGGATACATCATGCTCTTCTTCATCTAACATGATTTCAATGACAATGAAAGCACAAAAAATCTAAATTTCACCAGTTGTTGTCATTAACATGGCCGAAAATCCACCCGGACATGATGAATACATTACAGCCCATATTAGTTATGTAGGCTTTGTGGATCAGATAGGCCTTGAAGGCATTCTAATTTTAAAGACTCGTGATGGAAAAGAATTTCCAATGCGTGCGTTCTCTGGGGAAGTTGCGAGACACATACTACGGTTTCAAGAAGGTGATAAAACCACTCTGCCTACTATATACAACTTGGTCGAAGAAATCTCAGCTATGCAGGATTTGCTGCTTTTGGAGGTAAGAATATATCGAAATGGTTCAGTTCTCAGAGCTAATCTTTATTTCAAAAGTAGAAGGGATAACCTAATATTTAGAAATTATCGTGCCTCTGATGCAATTGCTTTAGCAGCGTATTTTGATGTCCCTATCAAAGTAAGAAAAACTCTGTTCGAGGAGACCATAGAACAGTAAGATTCATCAAGTAATTACTCGGTCTATCGCACCATTAGATATTGCCGACTTCAATTCCATGGCAATTCTTCTTCCAACCCCAAAAGTGTGCCCATGGCTGTACTTTGTATATGGACTGGTAGTGGCCATAATTGCATTACCTGGCACTCTCAGAGACACGTCATACACCGTGATTTCGAGATCTGGTGTTACGATACTCTGCAAAGAGAATGGACCTATTATGCCAGGTGGGTATTCCGTCCTTGAGGCTCTGGTAAATCTATCGCCAATATCAAAAATCTTCTCTAGCATGGATTCTCGTATGCTCGCAGGAGTATGTCCTATCTCGATGTGTTTAACGTCCCACTCAATTTCCATTTGTTGTCTTGCAGGCATCGAGTTCAGATCATTCAGGTTTGTTTGAAGCCTTCTCTCAATACCTAGAAATTCAGTTTCATCTGATAACGGGGAATAAAAAAAATTAAAGTTGAAATAAGTACCTACGACATACTCCTCAATGACTGCTGACCTTAGATCTTTTTCTTCAATTATGTGTCTATTTATTTTTATCTGGGATTTTTCATAATAATCCTTCGTAGAGGATACTAGGAAAAATGCCCTTTCCAGATTTCTACTGGCTTCCTGCACTTTAACCATAGCAAGGGCGTCAATTTGAGAAGGCTCCTTGTATATCTTGGGATGACGTATGCCCGCTTTTTCCAACAGATAGTACTGATTTTGTTGGTAAGTTCTTTCTTCTGCTCTTAATAAGTTTCTATTACCAAATAGTGGTATTGACAACTCATTCTGGATTATTTCGTAACCTACATACGCCGTAAGGGCACGATGAGGAACCAGGATAGAATTCATTTCGAGCATTTTTTCTTGATTTTCCTTATAAGAAATATCAGAGAACTTGTCAAGCAAGATCATTTTGTCCACGAGACGTTTGTATCTCAAATAAGGTGTTTCACGGCCTTTCTGACAAACACAAACTGTTTTAAAGTCCTCGTCCTTGGCACCATCCATAATTTCAAGGGCCGAGTGACTTCCTAAAACTGCAATGCTTATATTCTTCATATCATATGCTTCTGCGATCATCATAATGTCTTCTGTCTTAATCATATATCTCTTGAAGGTACTGTTGTGTAAATAAAATTTTTACGTAATACTTATTTGGCTACACAGGCATGGGAAATATCAAGAAGTGGCCAGTTAGTCAGGACTAACCTCAAAGACTTAAGACAAAATAAAAATTTTCTCTAATTCTATCTTTCCTTTTTGACTTGACATCCCGCGAAATTCTTGCATTTTCGTGGTAGGCACTTATCTTACCAAAAGACTTTGCTAATTCTATTATTTTTTAGTCCAAAGAAGATCTGCAGGAGATTGTCGTGAATTCATCTGTCCTAATATAGGATGTGGGTAAATTTTTGAATTCAATTATTGATCCTATTCTCATACTGCCTATCTCATCGACACAACTATTCGGTGTCGTTCTGCCCGACGTATGATCATTATTCCCAAAAGATACAAAACTATCATCGGTATGGAGACAAACCACATCGTAATGCCACTCCCATCAGGAGTGATTAGTGCCCCGAAGATTGCTAATATTACAATGGCATAACGTAAATTCTTGCTCCAAAAAGTTGAATCCACCAAACCGGTCAATGACAATCCATACATTATAACCGGTAACTGAAATGCGAGACCAAAACCCAACATGAATTGAAGTACAAAGGTCATAAAATCGCTAACGGTTACAAACGTTTCAGCTCCAAGTGATTCTCCGTACTTGTATAGAAAGGAGAGCGTAAATGGAATGACGAGCAAATATGAAAAAACAATCCCCATGATGAATAAAAGAAGTATTGGAAGCGTCATTTTATAAATGGCCGTTGTTGTCCTAGTGCTAAGTGCAGGGTATATAAAAGCAAAAACTTCTCTCGCTATTATTGGAATTGAACATATTATGCTCAAGAGCAGCGAAATATGAATTTGGGCGAAGAATGCTTGTCCTGGGGCTGTTTGAATAAACTTGACTTCGGGTGGCAATAACGTATTCTTAAGGAACAACGTTAGTTGCACTGCGATATTTTCAAACGGATTGGGATAAGGATAATAGAATCTCAAAGCAACAGAGGAATCACTTGAACGTGAATCTGACGTGAAGTTAGGAAAAGAAATAGCCGGAGGTAACGATAAAACCACAGTAAACGATTTTAGACCGAAACTCAGGCAGATTATCGTAATTATGGTCAGGACTATCAAAGTTCGAATACCCCTCCTGCGTAGTTCATCTATATGTCCTGTTATAGGGAGCTCTGCTGAGGTCATTCGGGGCTTGTCCAGATTATATTATACTATTCTTCATAGACAATATATTAATTGTGTTTAGATAGAGCCTATAGAGGAATAACGAACTTCCATGAATATAGTATTGACTAATTATTTCGCTTGTCCTATCAACATATGAAAGAGAAACCTTATAGTAGAAAGAGAGATCGTCCACATAAGTTAGCACAAAAAGTAAATAGGTTCAACTGATTTCTATAAATACCCATTAGGAAGAAGCGACTTCAAGTAGACTTTGGCAGTACAAGACATCTTGCTCCCCTTAGAAAAGATAGCCTTCAGGACAAGGACTAAGCTACATTGCACACAGAGGAAGTACGAAGTGCTCATTACTGATAACAGGATTGTTTTATACGCAGAAAGGGGACGGCTTCTCAAATCCTGTGATGTTGTAAGTGAACGTCTAGACACTTTATATGGCATAGAATATTCAGAAAAAGGAACTATTTTCAAGACAGCTAGGATGACATTGCAAGGTGGGAATAAATTAAATATTCGAGGCCCTGTTGAAGAGGTAAAACCCTTGTTTAATTTCATCCAGTCAACCATAAGCAAGATTAGATCAACGGAGAAAAAGGATATTGTCTGAAAGCATTCAGATAGATAATATTTGTATAATCCTCGAATCCAAATAAGTTTTCACGATTATAGACTACTAATCTTAATTTAGCTCTTGACGAATTAGTCATTATGTGGGTTAGATTAGATACTAGGCTCGATAATAGATCTTTTTTCATTATGCCAAAATTTCAATATTGTGGATTAAACCCTTTGTTAATTGACATTTGAAAGAATATTGTAGAGTCAGATAAACCAGGGAAGGAAGGATCAGTATACACCATTCACAAATTTGCCCATGACCCATTGGCAATTTAGGCTCATTAATACACACCATCAATTCTGAGATAGAAGGAAAAAGATCAAGTTTCCCGAATAACCAGAATGGCTCTGACAATAAATGGAGGAACACACTCTCAAGTAAATTATATCTCTGGACAGAAGCTGAATCTGGCATTTAAAATCTCGATTAACCAGCATTTTCGTTTCTAAATGTTTCAGTTTGAAGCTGATACTGAATTTTTATTAAGATTGGATAAGAAAGCTGAGAGCTAGAATGATGCACTGCTATTTTCATACATTCATATATTCATATATTAGAATTGGACTTTTGATTTTACTTACTGCTATCTAAATTTGTTTAATTCTTGACAGATGTAATTCCGAATTCCAAATCTAGCAGATGTTGAAACCTCATCGCATTCATGGTAAAATAGAATTATTCATGGATCAATCTGATCCTTTGAAGGGAACTGAAATACGATCCCAATATCTCAAATGCAGAATTTAAATATTCTGTCAGAATTATAATTTTAGTGCCATCCATTCCAGGAGTATCAAAGTAATATCCCTGCTGCAGATTTCTATTCTAGATTAGCATACTATATTAGGAAAAGGCTAGTATCAGTATAATCAACAAATGCCATCTGCATTTATCCTTATAAATTGCGACTTTAAGTCTGCCAATGAAGTCATAAATCAGCTAAAGGAAATTCCGGAAGTGGTTCAGGTTTATCCTGTGGACGGTGTTTACGATATTCTTTCTAAGATTAACGCAACCAATGAAGATGATCTCAGGAAGGTTGTTCTTCGCATAAGATATCTGGATAGTGTCATTAGTACTCTCACAATGATCATATCACGAGAAGAAAAAGCTACCGATTCCGACATTCAGCATAGGTGAATGTTATCTGTGGTTGGTGAAAGTAAGTTAACTCGCCTATGAAGATCAATTCGTCACTAGAACTTTTAGAATTAAATTCATCTGATTACTTTTTGAAAGACAGGGTTCTTCTGAAAGATCTGTTTTAAATGTATGTGCACCAATTTAATTTCAATTACTGTTTTATTTTAGGTAGCCATCGATTTATTTGGATCTCGAGCCTAAATTGATGCGATTTCTTCATTCTAGAGAAGCGTACTGAAATTTTAGACAGTTACCTTAATAATCTTGTTTGATCAGGTAGGAAGATGAAAGGAAATGGATAACAAGCAATTTCTTATGTATAACCTTTTGATGATAGCTATATCTCTTGGTATTAGCATATCAATTTCACTGTTATTGCCATTTTATTTGTCTCTGCCCGTAATCATCGCCGTATTCATCTTGATCAATTTCTATATGCGGAATAGAATGATGAAAAAGATGGGAGGAGGTGTGGGAATGTTTGGGTCACTGTCCTCCCCATTTTCCGGGAACTCGGTTAACTACTATTGCATGAGCTGTGGAACCAAACACAGGGAAGCATCTTGTCCACGGTGTGGTTCAAAGATGAAAAGAGTTGGATAACACATCCTATTTTGTAACTACATTTTCCCTCGTTTTTTCAGGTAAAAATGCAATTTTTTATCACAATGTTCTCTCGATGTTATATCTTTGTATAAAGATACCATAAACGTTCCAGAATAATAATTCTGTATGAATATGGCCTGGCGATGACATATTCGTTATCACCATAACAAGATTTCCGGCAATCAACTTTGCTTCGCACTTGTCAACAGTATATTTTGCACAATTCGTATGAATTAAAAATATAACAGATTTATAGTAAATTCCAGAATATTAATTGAATAGAGCAGAATGGATTTCTTTGAAATTAATAGAGTGTTAGAAGAGCTACCTCGTACTTTTGCAGCTCCGTGTGCAACTACGTGGTTTAAAGTCACAGAAAATGCTAATCCCTCGTCCGAAGAATATAGGGATAAGGTTGTAACATTCATGCGTTTATTCGAAAACGCTTTTTCATCAGGATTTCCGGAGGGGAGCGTCAATACCAAACAGCTTAGAGAATTTATCGATCAATCTTTAAGATATCAAATTTCAAACGTTCTATCTGGTAGTAACAAGGAAGTTGAAAAGAGATACAAATATTATATCGATCATGGCTACTAATAAATGGATCTTATTTACTTGTATTTTTATACTTGTGTACACTTCTTGTATTATAGTTCGTTGAATGTTTCCATGTAGTGAAGTTATTTGTTATATTATCTGCTTGCATATAATTTTCAATTGTTTTCTTTGTATATTATAACTGAATATACAAGTGATTGCTTTTGTACCAATTAATTTAGTTTACTTCACTCATTGTCATGAGCGCATTTCAAGAAGAGAGAGTCTAATCCCTGGTCGATATTATGCCTATTGCTCAATTTAATTTTATTTAACATAAACTTAGTATATGCTTAGTACTTATTTACATTCTCACATTAAGACTGAATAGTTAAAATTACAACAGTCTGATTTGAGCGGTTTACCATTCGACTATGAACTATTGATACTTGTATGTTCTATTACAGTATTTGGATTGATAGTTGATCCGACAAGTCATGTAATTGCCACTTCCGAAAAGACGGCAGCTTCTTCCTCTATAAAGGAAACTATTGATCAAGTGGTATCAGACACTTTGAATGGAATGATGGAGGACACAATTAATAATTTATTGGAGAACACTTCGCAGAATCTTATAGCTGACGATAACACTTCAAATATAGGCTTTCAAAACAAACTCCCTTCAAGTGTAGATATAGCTCAGATTACTAGCAACACAACTCAAGCTCAAGAAACAGAATATACTGAGCCAAACAATTCAATAAATAATGAGGGTACAAATCAAAATACGAAAAGTCACGCTACAAATGAAGTCCTGGTCAATCAACAAAATGAATCTGCCAAGTTAAATCGGGCTGACATAGGTCAGGCTGCCATACAAATTCCTCATAATTCCTCAATCGTTGACAGCAATAACTCTGAAAGCGCTAAAAATCAAACTAGTTCAAATCATGTAAAACCCACCAACTTCATCGATGATCTAATTTACAAAGTCAGACAGCTCTTCTTCAAGTGAAGTCAAAAGTGTTGTTATTCATAAAACCCTGAAGTCTGCTGATCATCAACTAAACCTAATATTCTTTAAGTTGATAAACCAAGTAATGTGTATATACTTCCATTCGCGCCTTTTAAGTGAGCAACATGCAAGAGGGTGATAATCAAAAACCCAATTCTGATGTGGGACCGAATTTGGTAGTGTCCATTTCAATAAATGATATTACCGTTCAATTCAGCGGATCCAGCGAGTCAGTACTTTCATCAGTAATGACATTCATTTCGAAGCACGTTCCTACTCTTGACTTAGCTAAAAGAATATCGTTAAATTATTCTACAACCGAACTCATTGAACAGTTTGGCAATTTCGTAAAAATAACGCCTGAAGGACCTATGGTGGATGTCTCTTTCCCTCACGTAAAATTATCTGACAAACAGGTGGTTGTTCTGTACCTAGTTGCTATTAAAATAGCAAAGGAATTGGGAAAAGCTGAGAATGAAAAAGTATCTATATCGCAGATTCAATCAACGACGGCTTTAAATCCAAAATCAATAAGCTCACGACTTTCAGAATTAGTCAAGTCAGGACATGTGATAAAGGAAACAAACAAGAACGGACCACAAATAGGATTGTATATTATTACCACTGCAGGAATTCACTGGCTTGCGTCGAGCCTTTCGAAAAAAAAGAATCCCTTATAGAGTTTGATGGTTTGTGTCCGGAGACACGTATTCCTTTTGAATATAGCGGTAATTTCGTATAGTCCCGACTCTTACCAAAGTCCGCTCTCGGACCATGTCTGTGAGTGAATGTGATACTGCTGTTCTGTCATAATTGTAACCCCTCCTTGAAATCTCCTCATGAATTTGACCCAGTTGTCTTTCTTCAGTAAAGAAATTATCACCTAGCAACGAATCTATTAAACTTCTACAAGTCATACCAATCCTTTGAGATTGTCGCCGGTCGCCATAATTTACACCCACCGTTGAAGGCAACGATTCAACTGATGTTAGTCTAGATTTCAATTCTTCAATTTGACGTTTTAATTCAACTAACTCATTTGCAATACCGGGAGTTTCAATCCCCGTCGAATCAACTCCCGACAACACGTTTTCAATCACGCTCTTTAGTTTATTTTCCTTGCATGTGATCTCGACCTCCCAATCCCTATGCTTTAACCTGACTTTGACTTCATCAGCGTCAGATTCAGTCGCGATTGGGGAGTCGCTCATTAAAGTATCTTTGGGGTAACTGTGAGAATAACATAAACTTGTTGGTGTTCATATTGTGCATCATGCGCAATATTAATAAATAACCACTAAGGTATATTGTTGTTCAACATGAATGCACAATTAAATCTTCAACAACATATGGATTCCAAACTATTGGGGAGCATCTTAGAAATGTCACCGCTTGATTCATTTTTGAGTGTAGGTGATGCATTAAGAGGAAAAAACGTTGTATTCACATCAGATGATAAATCACTAGTTCCATTGGGGAGATGGAAGAATGACATTCATGCATTTAGCGAGGTACCAATAAATCCAATTCCAGCTTCGAAAGAACCATCTATTGTATGTGGCACAGATTCCAGCTGCATAAAAATCGCGGAAACTGAAGACGGCACACTTTATGCTGTAAAGTGTGGTGTGGTGTTCTGTCTTTCTATGCAGGTCGTACTGCATTTCAGGATCGGGCCACTGCTATTTTATATAACAGAGAGTACCCTTTCTGGTTCGGATCTTGATTCCCGATTAGTGAAGGTTGTCTCCTTCGATTCAGATATCGCAAAGAGAATGATTAGAATTAATGTTGAAAGGTTAATCCAGTTTGAGCTGTCAAAGTTGCTACGAGGATCGGTCATACTAGTCGACGGGGCGTTAAAGGCTTCCATATTTGAAAATAGACATTACAATGTGAAGAAAATATTAGAAAATTGTGCTCTATACAAAAATTCGTTGTTGGGAATTGGGAAGAGTACCAAATTTAAGATACTCGATATGGTATCGGGTAATCTAAGGACAACTAACTATCCAGCAGTACTTGATGTAAGCTTCATAATCAAAAGTCTCGTAAAGAATACCTTTG
>JBBRRH010000023.1:0-40736 GCA_038201105.1 Nitrososphaera sp.
ACCAAACCAGATTTCAAGAGGCTATACCGTGGTATGCCGCCGGATAGTTGGTCATCGGCGGGATTCATCATGGTCCACATCGTTTTAACATAATAGGATGAGGTCTATATCATATTTCGGTATCAATGACTTACATAAAGACTACATGAAGATTACATGAAGATTAGAATAGAATGGAGTTCGATACTAATTGGTATGTCTATTATAATTTGTCACGTTGCAATATAGATTGATTCAGGTGCCTGATGACCGCCTGATCCCATCAATTGAAAGGGACTTCGGTGTGAAGACCTCATCATGGTGATTTTTGTGAAAGTATATCAAGAGCTTTTTCGAATTCAACTTCATTAAGTGGCGGTATTTTGGCAATACGAATATTCTGCTTCACATGTGCAGGATTCTTGTGTCCTATTAATGGAGCAGTAACATTGGGAGTTGATCTAATTATTTGTATCAATTTAAGTACTTGATCAGTAATTCCTGAATATTCTGGAATCTTAGCATTTAGTAACCTTGTCTGAAATAGTGGCACACTCGTAAATACACCTACATTTAATCTATTACATGCTTCCAGTATTGTAAGACCTTTTTCAGAGCCCACATTCTGGTTCTTGAGGAAGAGTGCTTCGCTATAAGCTAAATTATATGGAAGTTGTATGAATCGAAAACCATGGTTTTCGCCGCCTATGTCTTCGGCTATGCTAATCATATCTTCTAACGAAAGATACTCCTTATTATCTTGCGGTACCCTGAAACATGTCCATGTTGCCATTCCATAGTATCGTATCTTATTATTCGAACGGTATCTTTCATAAGTTTGAAACACTTTTGCAATCGATTCATAAAATTCGCTTTTCCCAATATCCGCATACCAGCCTTCATATGCATTATGGATGTACACCAGATCAATTGTGTTTAGCCTCATGTTCATTAATGACTTGTCTATACATCTTGCGATATAATTTGGATTAAGTACATGATATCCAGAGCTTATATCGCTCGGATCTATCAATCCAGTGGATATGAACATTTTTTGAATATATTCCATCATACCTATGGAAGAATAGTCTCCATCATTAGTAATATAACCATTCTTGGTAGATATGAATACTTGATTTCGGGAAATAATATTGTCCTTAACTAGTCGATCGATGGCCCTCCCAATGCTCTTCTCCGATTTCATTAGCCTATAATTGATTGCAGTATCTATTACATTTATACTCCCAGATTTCACAGATTCATAAACAGCATTTTCAACCAGATCATCATCGTCTGACGTAGGCTCACCTAAATATGTCCCCATTCCAATACTTGACAAATGTAGCCCGTCAAAGCTACGAAAATGACTCCGCAATATTTCATTATTATTAATTGCATTGTCGACATATTTATTAGTCCCTTCACTAGTTGCATATCCATCTACAGCACTATAAGTCTGGGTCAATAACGTAGAATAGTTCGGGCAAGTAAATTAATGTTGACTGGCATTTTCTAAATAATTATTTGCTTATATCCATCTAAATGAAATTCTGATGAAGAATTCCTCGTCGTTAGATTAACATTTCAAGAGAATACCGAAAATTACTTCGTTGAAGGTCAGATCCTAACCTCTAGGCCGCTTCCTTCTTAACCTGTAAGAGGTACGGTTATTAATTCCAGATTAATTGCTTGGTTATTGTTTCGGGTTATTCTTTTAGTCAATGTTTCGGACATGTCATTTGCCGGTAATGAGCATAGATTTTGAGTTAGATTGTGGGTCTTAATAGCCAAAGACCTATCCGACATAATTCGTAATTCTTCTATTACTTCATATATAGTGGTACCAAAAATGGTAAGACAAAAGTTTCCACGATATTTCTTTATAAGGCCATTCTTAATCAATCGAGACATCTTAGAATAGTATTGTTTACGAGAAAGATCGAGTCTTCGAGCTAGCCCAATACTGTTGCCACCTGACAAGGCTACAGTTTTAAATAGTTCAAGCGAATTCATATCAGACAAGCTACTTAATACCTCACCTATAGTGATCAATCTAATGCGACTCCACCCCATGTTAAGTAGAATGTCTACATATGGATTAGTAGTCACAACATGGTACATTTTTCCATTTTAAGGAATTTAATAGCCGATACCAAATAAATTTTAAAAATCATGAGTTTTCTTACCTTATTCGCCGAATTTTTGGAATTATTGTATCCTATTGGGATAAGATCCCTCATATTGTCTTATTCACAATGCTAGAATAGATGCATCAACACGTTTTCCGATAAAATGTGTAGGCAAATACTTTGCATTGACATCAAACTAGCTTTAGTTCACTTGGCTTCTTGCCTGTTCGAGAAGCCGTGGTACTGTAGCATCCTTAGAAAGATGCTTAAAGTACTGAATGAACTGCTGAGCCAAACGTACGTCATCATATTTCGATATAGCTGTGGTGAATTGTTCGGGATTTGCATAATTCACTGTCTCATATGCTACCTGATTACCATCTACAACTATGAAACTAATAGGCAAAGAGGGCAATCTCTTCAGATCGAATCTGTTAGATCGTAATATCCCACTCACCAGATCAGAAGTTTCCCTATTTGGTGGTGTCCTAATTATGGCATTGAGTCTATTTTCGACACTAATCTGCTCAGGATTGCCATCCAAGACATGCAGTAGAACTCCGTTGCCAAACTTCTCAAACACTTTGTTTGAAACATGAGGTTGGTGATACCTGGTCGCAAAGTACACCTCTTTTTCAGCATTTTCCAATAATTTTAACACTTCCACGACCAGAGCGTCGTAATTCTTTATTATGCTGAACCCAGTTAAATGAGTCGAATTGAGTAGATTTTTCAGGTCAGCGGTACATAGAATTTCGTTAACTATCGTTTCCTTTTCTTGGACAGGAAAGTCATTCCGAGCCCTTAATACATCTATACTTTTCAGTTGCCAGTAATTAGAAATAGCTTCTTCCATAGTCCTGACCTGAGAATGAAATACTAAAGATCCGAAAGTTGTTGTTCTATAGAATGACTCACGTTTTTCTATCAATCCCGCATCAGATAATCTCTTTAGTCGAACATAAAACTGCTTTTTACTTAAATTACTCACATAATTAGTAGAAGAAGCCCTCATGCCAGAAAAAGCTGCTTTTAAAATGTTAACGCTATGCCTGTCAGCCAATATAGAAAATATTAGATCCGTGCTTACAGTCACAGCTTTCTGCATTTAACTACCCTTTCTTTTTTCTAGCAAAAGTCCCAATTAAACTTACCGGCTTAATCTTCATTTTTTTCAGTTATGAGGAATGAAATATTGAATTTCTCGATCAATGGAGAAATCGATAACTTGTACCACGAATGAATTATGTGCGGTAAAAATGCAGTACATTCCAAATCTCCAATATCGAGGAAAGGCGAGTATAAGGTTTCAAAATTTTTACTTCCATTGCAGTGGAACGAGCGATCCTAAACCCCCCTCTTAACTATGTCCTAGATTACTTAGAAATTTCGATGAAAGTGCTGATGCTAAATTAATTATCCAGCAATAGAAACTTTTTCTTCTTCCTTGTTCCTCAATTACTCTATTGAAGTATTTTACGTTATTTTCTATATTATCCTGTTCCATTTTGTTTATCTAGATTGGCATGCCTAATCATTAAGAGTAGAGACTCAAACTGTACATTTGTAAGTAATTTGGATCAGCTATAGCCTGGCCAATCCCTTAAATGTGATGACTTTTAGCTTAACCCGTTGTCTCCGGTCGTTGGAGTGAGATTGTACTTTCCTTTTTTATTGGTCTTACTTGGTATAATAATAGTTATTTCATACGCTGAATTATCCTATTCACAATCTAGCTCTAAGTCTGCTAGTGAGGTTGATACAATCCCGCCAGTGATAACAGTTCCAAATGATCCTGTTTTTGAAGCAACAGGTCCTGATGGAAAAGTTATAACTTATAAGGTTGTCGCAACAGATGCGGTAGATGGTATCGTAAACGTTACCTGTACACCGCTGTCAGCCTCCCGATTCCAGATCGGTAACATTAAGGTTCTTTGTAAGGCTTTAGATAAAAAAGGTAATATGGCTAGTGCTTCCTTTACGGTAAAGATACAGGACACTACTCCTCCTGACAGCGCTATAGATGATTCGAGAGTGGGTTGGTTCGGCAAGATCAATCCAACTAACTCCACCACATCAAACGAAATTAATTTCAAAATATCAGGAACCGACGCCGTAGGCATTGATCATTTTGAATGCAGATTGGACGATGGAAAATGGATTCGTTTGCAGAATGATGGCTCGGGGAAAAATGAATGTCAATATTTACGCATATCTACTGGGATTCACGTATTTCAGGCGAGATCAATAGATAAATTTGGGAATCTTGATGGTTCACCAGCCGTTTTTAATTGGATGGTACTTCCTGTTAAAGAAGGAATTCAAAATCTTGCAAAAATGACGGGTACTGCTAGTATGACGGATAAAGAAAAATCTGATGCTAATATTCCTCTATACCAAGCGTTAGAATTACTAACAAAAAAAACTGATGGTGGAAACTTGCATATTTGTTATAACACAGATTCGTTCTTAAATGAGGTAAGTTCTCTATTTCTGAAAAATAACCTGAACGAATACCAGAAAAACCAATTAACTGTGCTAGTATTATCTATCAAAGATCGTTTGGGTTGTCTCTCTATTGGAAGATAAGATAAAGATACTATAAGTCGCTTTGCATGATTTTTAAGAGCATCTCAATTAATAATTCTAGAACCGTATGAACCAATGTGCAAGATGTCATGTAGAAACAAAGGAGACGTATGTATGTGAACATACTAATCATCGTGCTATGTGCACTGTATGTTATCAAGAAATTCATTGGAACTTAACTAATTGACACGTGTGTACCAATAGTTTTCCAGGTGATTTTTCACCAGACTTACTATTATATGACAGATACTTTCTAATTGCATCGCATGATTTTTTAGAGCTTCTATTAGTCTATTATTTGAGACAATCTGATCATGAGTATGGTATAATATTATCCCCAATGCTTTTCAGGTGGGGCAACAAAAGAAGGCATATTGGGTGAGCCGTTGTTGTTCTATTAATATCATTGAACGGGAGTGCATATTTTATATTCAGTTAAAGATTCAACGGTAAATATGTCATCAGGATCTAATTGTTATGAATGGCAAATCATAGATCGAATTAAAGAGACACATAACGTATTTACTTACGTTCTTGATCCTGTTTCTGATTCTCAGAGGTTTTCCTTCGAGGTAGGCCAATTTGTGATGCTAGGAACATTTCTAAAAAGACCCACAGCTTCAGGAAATTCTGAAGAGAGTTTCGTTGAACGTGCTTATTCCATTTCTTCATCTCCTTTGAGACGTCATTTAGAGCTTACAATAAAAGATGAGAAGCCGTACGGATATATCAATCCTAAAACGGGTAAGGCTGACGGATTTGCCCCTTACTTCTTTGAGCAGATCAGGACTGGAGACAAGGTTACCCTAAAATTTGGCTTACGTAAGGAGCACTTCATGTACAAAATTGCAAATGGCACAGAAAAAAATATAGCTTATTGGTCTGGTTCTAACGGGGCAGAGCCAGCTAGGTGTCTAATACAGTATATTGAGGATATAAAGGACTCAGAATATAACCTAACTTTATTTTACAGTAATCCGACTCTCTATTTCCCTGAAGATAATAGTATTAACGTGATATACTATAATTGGATGATCGACATGGCAAGAAAAATGGACAAATTCAAATTGGTATTTACCTTTACAAAAGATCAAGACTTACCTGATTCTGAGCACCCTAGAGTTAAATACAGGAAGGGAAGATTCTTCTTGAATCAAGACTGTACGGAGGAAAAAACTCTATCCAAATATCATGCGAAGGTTGATAATTGTTTTAATCCTATTTGTGGGAGTAGCGCTTTCATAAACGGAACTGCAAAGCTTCCAGATGGCAGGATTAGAAGAGGAAAGGGGATCAAGCAAGATCTCATGGAAATCGAAGGAATAAAGTCAGAAAAACTTGATATTGAACAATTTTACTTGCAGCACACTAACTGATAGAATATTTACTACCAGAAACTTAAACGAAATATCATGGTATCCATAATTTTTACTGAATACACATTATAACCAAGTATATTCAGAGTACAATTGAATACTAATATCCCCTACTTTTTATGACATAGCAACACAGTGGAATGTTTGTAATTGTCACCAATTAGCAATACACGAGGGCTATCAAATTTATTGATGATCCGAATATCATCTTTTTTCAAAATCATTTTCTGAACCGTACATATTCATGAGCCAGCATGGTGTTATCAAATGCGTAGTGTACCTTTTGAAAATCTTTTCTAAATGCAGAAACATCTTTCGCTACCTGTATGGGATCTACCTTATCTATGACGACTCGTTTGATGAACGCTGCTATAGTCTCCATGTCACCTTTCTTCATTCCTAACCTAGTTACTTCCGGAACACCTATTCTTATGCCGCTTGGATGCATATAGTGTTTCCCAGCCTTAATATCACCGGGCAATAATTGTCTATTAAGAATGATATTCGCTTTTTCTAATTCTTGTTCAATAGTACCGCCGTCACCAAATTTAGAAACATCAACCGCAATTTGGTGGGATTCGGTATATCCTCGTTTTTCCCCCAAAACGCCGAAACCGGAAGCTGCAAGAAATTGGGCTAGTGATTTTGCGTTTTGTATAACTTGTTTTGCGTAGTCCTTTCCAAATTCTATGGACTCGGCCAGTGCGACGGCCTTTCCGGCTACATGATGCAAATGATGACTACTGGTATTTCCGGGGAATATGGCTTTTTTTATATTTTCAGCGTGTTTTTGCAATGACACGATAATTCCGCCCTGTGGTCCCCACAAAGTTTTATGTGAACTCATTGTAATGGAGTCGGCTCCCTCCTTTAATGGAGCTTGGAATTCTCCTCCAGCAATTAAACCAGCTACATGTGCACCATCATAGTTAACGTAGATATCGTGTTCGTGCATAAATTCTGCCAATTCCTTGACAGGATGCGGAAAAAGAAACAAACTTCCTCCAAACATAGCTATCGCCGGTTTTTTATTATCCGAAATCATCCCCAATATCTTCTTCTTCGTTGCGTCGACATCAATTGTCATTTCTTCCTTCCAAAATGGATAATGTTCAATATTTAACCCATGCACGAAACCTGCGGTGCCAAAATGTTCCTTTTTTCCATGTGATATATGCCCTCCACTAGGAATTGAGGCGGCCAACATATAATCTCCGGGATTAGAAAAAGCAGAATAAATCGCAAGATTTGCAACAACCCCAGAAGTTGCTCTGCAATCAGCAAATTCAGCCTGAAAAACTCGTTGTGCTAATTCATTACAAATCAATTCTACTTTGTCAATGTATGTACATCCAGCATATACCCTTTCACCAGGCCATCCTTCTGCATACCTATTAGCGAAATCTGAGGCCACAGCTTCCCTTACAGCTGGACTAGGTATATTCTCACTAGCAATAAGTGGCAGAGAATTGCTGAACCATCTATGATGCTCTTCAATAAGGGAGAAAATCTTATTATACGATTCTTTAGGATCCATTGTCATATAGTCGATTTTTTGGCAATTATATCCTAATTTAAAATATTGCCCCTGATTATATAGTATATGTCATAACTTTTAATTTACTCTAATTCCGCCATTATCAACGGTCATGGACAGAGAGCAGAAGTGTGCCTTATGCGGTAACGTGATAACATTTAGATACAAAGCAATGAGACAATGGAATATTTCCGGCGATCTCTGCGGGGATTGTTATAGCAAAAAAATAACAGAGCATTATCGATTCTCACCATCCTAAAGATGATCACATATTTCAAGCAACAAGATTAAGACGTCGATTGTTCGATCGAGCTATCTATACGATTTCTGTTTCCTACGTCTAGGACCTGGACCGCCAAACTTCTTTGATTCGCTCTGTCTCGGATCCCCTGCAAGAAGATGTCTATCAAATTCGTTGATCCTTTTTCTAATTTCTGTGCGCACACTTTTCGTTAATGGATGATCCTTTGGATCTCGACCCCCTTTTCCATCGCCCACAAGCGCTTTAGAAATAGCAACCGTGCTTGCAAATGCTTGACCCATGAAACCTCCACCATGCACTCTCACATCGACATCCACTTTCTGTCTAAAGTCACCTATCAATTTCAGTGGGGTTAAAACCAACTCCTTTGCTATTTGGGGGGTCACTAGTTCCGCAGGGATATTGTTTATTCGGACTTTCCCATTTCCTTTGGAGATAGTTGCTACAGCTCTACTTGTCTTTCTCTGTCCTGGATATAGATCTATCTTATTCATAGTTCAGTGCTCCGCTCCAACCGATTTCCTTCGCAACATTACCAAGTGATAAATAATACGATTGCGGTTTCCTAATCTTTGAATTCTCGAATGTTTCCATCTTAGTGTCCTTAAGTTCGGGCGGCACAGAGATATACACCCTCAATCTCTTGAATGCGCTAATTCCGCTCGATTTCCTTTTGGGTAGCATACCTCTTATCATTTTTGTCAGAATTCTATCAGGTCGTCTTGGATGAACTGGTCCGTTTATAGGATTAGTCGCCGAACTAATTGTAAGGAATTTTCTATAAGAATCAATAATCATATATCTGTTCCCTGACATCATGGTCTTCTCAGCATTTACTACTCTAACGCTATGCCCTTTAAGCAAAAGCTTCGATATTTGAGAGCACATTCTTCCCGCAATACAATCCGTGGCATCTATAGTTAATGGCAGATTGTCGTTCTCTTGGGCGTTCTGTTCAACCAATTATTCTTATTCCCTTCCCACTTGGATATTTCTGTAAAAGACTGTCGAGAGGAATTAATTTGCCTCCAACCTGTATGATCTTCTTTGCTGCAACTTCCGATATATCAAATGACCATACCGTCAGCTTGTGACCTATATTTCCTGAGCCCAAAATCTTGCCAGGGACAATTACAACATCGTTTTCATTGGTAACATTTGCTAACCTACCAATATTTACCTCTCTTCTATTGGACCTAGACCTTGAGAGTTCTTTTAGCACAGCTTTCCATATAGTAGCTTTTTCCGTTTTCAAAGTCCTTCGAAGTGTCCGAATTGTATTAATCAGGCTATCATTAGGCATAAAGTACCATCCTTCTTTCCGTCGTTATTAATGAACCCCAAATAAATGTACCTAGGCTTTATTTTTAATACCAACCGACTGAATTAAATTATTAAACTCTTTTATCTTTGATCCAAGCAGTTCTATTGCAGCCATTACAGTTTCTTGGGCTGTTAAAGATCCCGTTGTTTCAATCATAAGTACAGATTGGGTCTCATCTTTTCCATCTTTAACTACCGCTGCTGATGTTGGCTGCCATTTCGCATGATCCTTTCCGACTCCCAACCTTGCGTAAGCTTCAAACTTGAGTTTTTGTCCTGGCGCCAAGACTATTATAGGAATTTCTTTAGTTATGGGTTTTACGACATCATCCTCCGAAATCAACTCCCCTGAGCCAACAACTTTTGTTTTGTCGTTAGCCTCTGAATCAAGTACCAACAAGACCCTACACCGGGAGCATCCAAGCGTACTTTTACATTCGCACAAGTGTGGCATTACAAATCTGTGCAGATCTGTTCGTAGTGGTATTAGTCCTAATCGATGTGCCACAGCCTCGTCATGCATTACTGAGGAATTTTCAAGCATAACAACATCATCTATAGCAAAAGTAGGAACTTCGCTTATACTCAATCTTCTAAGTGCATTTACGTATTGTCGGGGAATATTATTAAATTCAATAACAACACGATTATCATCCTTCTCAGTAACTTTTATTGATGGAGAATCCAAACCTGAGTTCAGCCATATTTATATAAATAGCCTTAAAAATCTACCGAACCTGCAGAAGGACTTTATTTCCTCTGCCCTTTGTACCAAAAGTAGTGGTGGATTTAATTTTTATTAGACAATGACTACATGAAAACAGTGGTTATGCAACGTCCTGCTCGGATTGCACTTTTCCGTTACTTTGGATTATCTCCACTCGAAATAGAAATTATATACAATACTTTGTCGAGTTTATTTTCAGTACAGGAAGAAAATGTGCCTCCTGACTCGAATTATTTAAGTTTTGTTGAAATACAATTCCCTGCATCTTATAGTGACTCATTCTTTTTATTGTTAGGAGCTGATAGATGGAATAAAATTAAGGGCCTCCTTAAAGAAATGAAGCGCAGAAGAGGCAGTAAAGGATTAAAAGTATCATTAGTTTTTTGTGGTGTATCTGCAGACCCAAATCTCAAGGTGGTCTTTTCTCTCAAGAGTGGTAAGGGTTTGTCTCAATACGATAATGCCATCGAGAAAATAGAATACCTAGTGGACACACTTCCCATTCAAATTGAGAACTCACTAGTAAAAACAGAAAGAGTTGATTGTGTTTATGACGAGTCCTCTCTAAAATGGATCCCGCAAGCCACTCAAAATGGGGAAGATGCGATATAGTGACAATAAAATTTAGAAGACATTATCTATGGAAACAATGTGTCTCGTTTGCTTTCAAAAACTGCTGTGAGTTCGTATTACAGTTATAACTCGTTACAAGCATTGAACTTTGGGCTTATGATATAAAATACGTAGAAAGAGTTGGGAGTTAATAATAAAAAATTAAAAATTCTTCATAGTAAATGAAGAACTGATTGAATCCAATTTTGGGTCATTCTTGAATTCCTGTCACATGTCACCCATGCCGCCCGGTGGCATTCCTCCGCCACCAGGTGGGCCACCAGATTTGCTTGACGCAATTACATCATCGATTCTTAAGATCATGGACGCAACCTCCGTGGCTGATTTGATTATTTGTTCTTTTACGCTAAGCGGTTCGACAATATCCAGCTTCGACATATCTGTTACTTTTCCATTTCTTACATCTATGCCGCTCCATTTTGAACCCTTCAGCTGCTTTGAACGTAATTCGGTTAGTGTGTCGATTGGGTCCATTCCGGCATTCTCTGCCAAACGGAGTGGAATTACCTCGAGCGATTCGGCAAACTTTTCCGCTGCCAACTGCTCCCTGCCTGATAAGCTATTTGACCATTCTCTTAGTTTCCCTGCTGTATACGATTCTGGAGAGCCTCCCCCTGCGACTATGGCAGGTCTTTCTAACACATCCTTAGAAACCATCAGAGCATCGTGAATAGACCGCTCAGCTTCATCTACAACTCTTTGTGAACCTCCCCTGATTAGGATTGTCACTGATTTCGGATGTCGACAACCTTCCACGAAGACCCATTTATCGGTTTCAACTTTTCTTTCTTCAACCAGGTCAGCCAAACCCAACTCCTTAGAACTTAAGTCATCAAGATTACTGACTATACGCGCACCTGTTGCTCTCGAGAGTTTTGTCATATCACTTTCTTTAACCCTACGAACGGCTAAAATGTTGGCCTTAGCCATATAGTGCTGAGCTATGTCGTCTATTCCTTTTTGACATATAACCACGTTTGCACCTGATTTGGTAATTTTGTCTACCATAGTCATCAGCATCTTGTTCTCTTCTTCTAGAAACATCTTCATTTGATCAGGTGAACTTATGTTTATCTTTGCATCAAACTCAGTTTTTTCTATTTCTAAGGCAGAGTTTATTAGAGCAATTTTTGCTTTTTCGACCCTCTTTGGCATTCCGCCATGGACAACTTCCTTGTCCAATACAATTCCTTTAATTAACTTTGTATCCTTCAGTGAGCCACCAGCTTTCTTTTCTACTTTAACATCCTCTATGTCGACCTTATATTGACTGTCAAATTTTTCCGATACCTGAAGAGCTGCACTAACCACTATTTCGGCAAGCTCATTTGATTCTTTTGAAACAAGCTTTGTTTGCATTGAAGTCCTTGCAATCCTAATTAATTGGGATTTGTCTCCACCGTCTATCTTTTGTGCAAGGTTGCTAAGTATTTCTATCGCTTTGATGGCACTTTTTCTATAACCGTCAACTATAATGGTTGGATGAACATCCTTACTAATCAATTCTTCAGCCTTTTCTATCAACGCCCCAGCGAGAACCACCACTGATGTCGTACCATCTCCCACCTCGTTATCAGTTGCCTTGCTTATCTCAACCATCATCTTCGCAGCTGGATGTTGAACATCAATTTCTTTCAGTATTGTCGCACCGTCATTTGTTATCGTCACATCCCCTAGGCTATCCACTAACATCTTATCCATTCCACGAGGACCTAAGGAGCTCGCTACTACCTCTGCGATTAATTTTGCAGCGGTAATATTATTTTTCTGTGCATCTCGACCTTTAGTTTGGGTCGCACCTTCCTTTAATATTAATACTGGTACACCGCCAGCAGAACCTTGTTGTATTGACATTTTTCACATCTCTCCTAAATTTTCGAAAATAAATGGAAAGTTTAGGTATTTTAAATTTACTATTGGAACTTATCTAAGTCAGGATGGAAGTCAATATTTGCATGAAGTCACGAAAATAGATGGTCATATTTTCCACTTGAAAGATCAGAATAGATCTCTTTTGCAGGTTTATCGTCTATTTTTATTCCGTTACTTACACAAGAGCCAATTATTTCTTTTGCAACCGACCTAACATCATTGCCATAAGACACATCCATTTTCATCCTGGCTACCTTGACTATGCCTTCCATTGTTATATTTCCGACGTAATCTTTGCCTGAAGTACCCGACCCCTTAGTGATATTAGCCTCCTTTGCAATCAATGCCGTTGTTGGAGGAATTCCTACTTCAACGGTAAATTTCTTTGTTTCTGGATCTACATCCACCCTTACTGGTACTTTCATCCCATGAAAATCCATTGTTTTTTCGTTAATCGTATTCACAACCTGCAATACGTTTATGCCCATTGGACCCAATGCAGGACCTAGAGGTGGTCCTGCACTTGCTTCTCCTCCACTAACTAGTGCAGAAATGGATTTCTTTTCGCCCATTGTAGAATAATCTTCATAGTTGATACCCTCCTTTAATTTAATAGTTCGTTTTATGGAACAAGAAATGGAGAGATTGAAATTCTACTTCGATGCAATGTGGAATACCGAGATTTATTACACATAGGCGAATGAATTTGTTTATTGTGCTATTTTTTTCAAATAGTTTGCATCTACAGTTACAGGTATCTGATAAGGGGAGTCCAATAGTAATACTGTTGCCTCTTGTTTTTCGTAATCGACTCTCGTAATCTTTGCTTTCATAGACTTGAATGGACCTGCGATAACTTCTACAGTATCATCTATATTTAATTCGGTGACTACTGGTCGTTTGACCAGATACCCCTCTATGTCTTTGTATGGGAGTTCTCCGCGAATTTGCCCTTTTACATGACGAATGCCAGCCAATGCCTCATAGGCAATATTTGAATCGGGGGCTTCGACTATTATGTAGCCTTTGAAACTATCAAGTAGTAATATAGACCGAACAGGGATTTTCTTTGAATTTATTTTATTTTGAGCCATATTTACAACAACATGTTCTTGACCACCTGTTGTTCGTATCGCAAAAAACTTTGAATCTGAAAATGGTATTTCAGTGTGGGCCTGCACTTTAGAGTCGGGGTGGAGGTCGGTATTACTTTCTGTATGTGGCTGTGGCGAAGTTTCACTATCTTCAGATGCTTGCTCAAGTTCTTCTATGTTATCTTCATCGACAAAATCAGTACCCTTCAAACTTATATCCAATCTACGGTATTTAGTGCAATTTATAAATTTGCTTGAATATCTTCTCTTATTTGGATTAGCTTAAGATAATCGACCTAAACCCAACCCCAAGAGTAATACTTTCATTTTGTGACATTTTTCCTTTTAGACCTTCTTCTTGCAAGAATCGTGGATAAAAAGTAAAGCAAAAATCCTCCCACAGCGATTATGAATCCATACAGGGACAATGCACCTTTATCGATATACGTGCCTATTCCCACACATATTGCTCCTAGAACAAGAAGAAACAACCCGGCTCTAACTGATCCCGGCATATTCATTTTGGACATTGATCGTACTCGATTACACTTTTCCATCTATAAATCAATGGACATTGAAATTGTTGGAAGTATGATAGTTGTAAACGCATCAAGCTTTTTATCTAGCTAAAACCAGTACAGTTACCGTTACCACATGAAGATAGCAGTCGTGGGCATTGGAGTTGCCGGAGCATATCTAATGAACAGGCTCGGTGATGATCATGATAATCATGTGGTAGGATTTGAAAGGATGTCGGACAAAACTCATGATGCTGTTTGTGCTTGGGCTACTTCTGAGAATACAATGTCAGGCCTTATTGCAAAATGTGGGTTGAATTTTGACGATTATATTTTACATCAAGGCGAATGTATGACGGTTGACATAGGCAAGGATGAGAATTTTTGTGCTGCAGAGAGCATTGATCTCAGATTAAAGGGAATGGTAAGTTATGATAAACTTAAAGTAATCCAAGATATGATAAGAGGAACCGATATTCGTTTTGGCAAGGTCCCAAACAAGAAGGATCTCGAAGATAATTTTGATCTTATCGTTGATTCCACTGGTTTTCATCGGGATTATCTACCTAAGCCGTCAAACGAGACATGGATACCCTGTGTACAATACAAGATGAAATATGAAACCGGAAAAACGCCATTTGATGATTTTTATCTGAAAGCTTTTCCTTCTATGGCAGGCTATTTTTGGTATTTCCCCTTAGGCAACGGGTACGCGCACATTGGTGCCGGCGACTACCAACGGAAAAATAATAATCGGTTCGTGGAGAAATTTCTTCATCGATATAAAGGACAGGTTATAAAAAAAGTGGGACGACCTGTTAGAATTAGTCCTCCAAAATATTCCGAACCATTCACGGATGGTCGAAAAACTATCGGTGTTGGTGAATCGATAGGCACGGTGTATCCCTTACTTGGAGAAGGTATTATTCCTTCCACGTGGTGTGCTGAATTATTCATTCAGAATCTGGAAAATCTTAGTCAGTATCGGAGGTCCGTATTGAAAAAATTCGAAATATATTCACTCGTGTTTAAATTCATTCAGAGGAAGATTAGTGGCCGGTTTAATTTCTTCAAGAATGCCTTTGAATTACTCAGGGTATATAATCATATGAAAGGGCAAGAAGATAGGTATGGAATGGAAATAAGGGCTGGTGATCTCATGAAGGTCGCGAAATTGTAGTCCTTTCACATCCATAATCTAACGTTATCAAGGCATGTTTAGATTGAAAATGTTTTTAAAATGAGATATCTCTATTGGGTTGTACACTTGCAATTTGAGAGCGAAAGTACTCTGCCGGCTCGTAAGATAGCTAAACATAAAGATGAATCCTGGTTCAAGGATTTGGAGAAACTTACTAATGATGAGTTAATGAGAATGTACACTACCATAAGGTCAGGCGGGTATGAATTCGCGAAGGATGCCTGGTATATTCCTCAACCATTTGCTAAGGATCAAAGGTGTCCGGTCATGGTAGCAAAGGGATATTCAACCCCAGATACTCCACAAAAGATGATTAGATTTCAAGATACTGCAAAGACACTAGAACAAGAATTCGGAGGGTTCATTGATGCCTGGGACTTTGGATTGATAACTAAAGAAAACATATCGGATGCAATATTATTCATACTCGAACGCAGGACTATAGCAATAATGGAGTAACCCCATCTATACAGTCGGGTTCCATCATTTTACAATGTGGTCCATCATGGACTTTTATTGCGGAAGAGTAAGCCCTCCCTGGTTATTCATTAATTAGGAGCATATTAAATTTAGATACGGTGGCACAATTGAGCTCATTCACCTCATGTAATATTGATGGCATGCTTTAGGTACAGGCTTTTCATTTTGCTTAACACTATTATCAATATTATGACTATTCCTATTGCTAGTACTGCCTGGACTGCAGAAGTAATAAATCGATCTGTGATATTGTGAAAAATAGAAATATGCAATGGCGCAACTACCACAATCAAAAATAATGAAACCGTATTTATCATAACCCACATTAAAAAGATCATGCCAAACAATCCCAGGAGTTTCATTAGTAGAGTACCATTTTATGAAGAAGTGGAGTTTATTAATTTATTTAGTTAGTGTTTTGCAAAATCTCTTGTCTAGAACGCCGTGCCAAAAAAAACGTCCCAATAAATTTAGAGTATATAAGAGTCTTAAATCGTTCCAAATCTTTTCTTCAGTTGTTCATATAATATAGAAAGTTCTCAAACCTTTCCCAACCTATATTATATGATATGCAAAGTCTTTGCACATGATATGTGATAATAATTTCTACGATAACCCCGACTTACTAAAATATCTTCTTTAGTAAAGAGAATACTACAAAAGTGGCATTTGCCGCCTTGTCTCCTTTTGACAATTGAAAGTATCCGGCGCATTATGATAGGTCTAACTTCTGAAAGTATTATGGGTTGAACCAATAGTGTCTATTACTGGGAATACTCTTCTTCTATTTAATGTATTTCTTAGTCTCCTCCCGAATTGGTCTTAGTTTTGTTATTTTTCATATACCAAATTCGAATGCTTGAAATCTGAAGCTCTTGCAATAATTGAAGTATATTGGTATTACCGCATTAGATATCATAGAGGATGACATTATGCCAACTACTGTTAAAAAATTAGAAATGATTCTGCAACTGTGGTCTTTTCGGAAATTAATGTTTGATAAAATGATCCTCAGTCGCTCTACTAGGATGGATCAATTCGTGTTATTTTAAGATAAAGAATAGTCAATGTTTTAGATGCTAGTTGTTGATTTTAGAACTTCTTTTTATTTTCTCCTTAATTCTTTCCCGTAATTTTTATGCTTACCGTACAAAATGGTGTAGAACTGTGAACAACTTTAGCAGCTCCATCGAGAGTAAAACTAACTCTGAAACTATAAGAAAAAAATTGCCAAAACATGTCTACAATTTCTATGACATATGGTTTTGGTAGCCTTTATAAGTATTCAATCATCATTTATACCAGCAGTAGGATAAAGGACATGGCTATAAGCGTGCCAGAGTAAATACTTAACGCCTCACAAATTTCAGAGTAGAGTTTAGTACATTTTGTTCTAACCCCACCAATATACAAGCCCAAGCCCAGAACAATGGGAAGGTGATTTATCTAAAAATCTCCCTACGAAAATTAGCCTGCCTAGGTTGGGGTCCGCATTTATATGATTTATTATGTTTCTAACAATACGTAACGATTATATGTTTATACATTTAGAACTATGGCATGAAGGATGCAAGATTACTCAAAATATTGGTAGAAGAGAAGGCTTTGGTCAAGTTATTAAGGGCCATAGGCCAGGGAAAGGGATATCCGACTAGAGAGTTACTGACCAAGCTGGGAGCATATGGATATGGACATAAATTACTTCTGAAGGCGCATAAAAGGGGTCTTGTAGACAGAAAGACTGTCAAAAACAAGGTCTATAATAGTCTGACTAGTGACGGGAAGAAGATTGTAATGATAGCAAAGGAAATAGGCCTCTAATGAATTTACCAAACGACTAGTGATTTAAATGGAGTTCACTTAACAAATGCTATTGCTAGGTGCTCAATTTTTGATACCGTTAAGAAAAGCAAAACGCCTGATGCGTACATGATAACGTCCAAATAACACAGCGTTGCTCTTCTATTTCCTCCTTCTTTCTTAGTCTTTCATACACCTTAGTGTGTTGACTTATTTTTCACATCAAAAGTGAACTATAGTCTAGAGGCCTTTGTTGGGGACTATTTTGGCTAGTTTTAACTTATACCTCTGGTACCTTGGTTTTGTCCGAAGTCTGTATCCACAACAAGGACAGAAAAAACTTTCCCATTTAATAAAGATACTACATATCTGGCACCATTTTTGACCAGCAGCGTATCTGCCAAGTCCAATTGGTTTTATTGCTTTCTGTCTAAAACATATCCCCTTGCAAGCCATTATAGATGAAATTCCTTCGTCAATTCTTTAGCAAATTTTTCATCAGTTTTTCTAATTGTCATCTTTCAAGACAAGATTTCAGTCGTTGAATTACCATTTCACACCTATGTTACCCTTTTCATCACCCAGACTATGCAACCTTTATTTTGCCTCTTCCTTCAGTTCCGTGCCTTATCAAATCTTTGACCATCAAATCATAATCTTCTCCAACACTCACACGAGTTTTACTAGGTGCCTTTGATCCTCCAAAAATGCCCATATGTATCCACTTCTGGCGTAATGATCAAGTATATTCAATTCATTTCAGCAACCCTCTTTAATTAGTAATAATGATTTTGTCTATTTTCAATCTTTGATAGTTTTTTTTGTGTCTCAGGAAGGGCCAATGATGATGGGGCACCCTGGTATTGAAATGTCCTACCTCCATGATGTTATCTACTTTAATCATGTCCGTGATTCAAGATAAATGTTGAACAAGCTCGGATTGTTAACGGTTTTTACGGCATAGTTACAATATTCCAAGGACTATGCCGCAGGTATCTCAAAAAGCTCTGACTCATTCCAGGATTACCACTTTGTAAAATAATATTGCATGATAATAGATGTGAATGCTAATACTGAAGAGAAAATAGCTAAAATGAAGATTCTATTAACTATTTCTGCCTCTGATAATGGTCCTTTTGCTACCAGAAGGCGTACCAAAGTTGATGGTGCAGTTTTCTCTTTAGAAGCATTTATTTTGAAATCATCGGTTAATACAGTTGGTCTACTCTTAAGATTCCTGTGTTCAACTATTTTCTTAACACTAGACAGGAACAAAAACGAATTCATAACCGCAGGAAGGAGCGCTATCGCTCCGATTATTTCTGAGCTTCCGGCTATTGCAAGTGCCCCATACATAGCACCTAGAAGTAAAGTGCCAGAGTCGCCAGGGAAAATTTTGCTAGGAAATTTGTGAAACATGAACATCGCAATAGTACCAAATAACATTGGTAGACCTGCGAGTAGAATGTTATTATCACCAAATATCGCCACACTTAGCAACAATGGAAGAGCAGTGATGATAATAAATCCCGTTGCAGCACCATTTAGAACATCAATTGAATTAATTGTGTTACCTGCAATAGGAATGATGGCTAAAATGAGCGGCAGATATAGGATAGGAATAAAAGCATCACCAAATATCAGATTGAGGTGATCTCCATGTGCACCAAGTATTATTATTGGTATTCCAGCAAAAATCAAGGCAACGGGCTTAAACCACCCTGGCATGATTCTGACGTCATCAATGTACCCTATGATAAAAGAGATCGCAGTCGTGGCCAGAACAGCTAGTATCCTGATATCATGGACTAGAAGATAGAGCAAAATTTCGCCAATTGCTATCCCTGTGAATAGTATTGGACCGGCCGGTCTTGGAACAGTTGGTCTTTTGGCCTTATGATAATCAAGTACGACACTACCTTTCTTGATCAAGTAACGAATGTACCATGGCATTAAAAAATATATTATTAGAAAGGATATGGAAGATACAATAGCTCCATATACAAAAATAGCAATATAGGAAGGCATCATGGTCATTACCAGCTTTTTAGATTTAACTATCGTTTGATTTATAGTAGTTATATTAATTTCTATATACTTAGAAATAAGTGTGGCAGCCAGCATATTGTTATTATTCTTATAGTAAGGCTAATTGTATCGAAACTTTTTGAACTTCGCTTACGTGACTAACTCTAGTTCTTAATATAAGAACTGAGGAATTTGCGGGTAAAAAGGTATACTTTCATTACATTATTCCTTAAAGAAATAGCAATTCGGCTCTTCCAACGATCATTATTTATCAAATCCGCAATGCAATTGGGCTATAGAATTAGACGGATCCGGTGTCCAAAGTCTTATTCGTAATTTCTCTAAAATCTGCTTACTAACCTAATCTGCCAATGAACAATAATATACGATTTATGAGTTGGGAATTTGCGAAGAAATCAAAAATTGCAGTGACTTTATCCGACGCATTCTGATTTTTAAGAATTCTAATATGATGTAGTAAAGCATAGCAGAGGATCGTCTAAGGTTGAATCGGTATGTATCCATTTTTCAATGTAAAGAAGCAATATTCATGATAATGGTAAGCAGTTAGAACAATAGTGAGCGCCATAATCGCCATCGTTGCACAATCAAGGCAGTCATTTTTACACTGCACATATTTTCTGTGCCCATACCTTTTTATCAAAAAGTTTAATGGTTAAAGAAATTTACTATCCAGAGGTTGATTGTTATACAAGCCCGTAGTATACGTAACTAGGAACTTGCCGGAACCTGGTCCTTCTATGCTTTCTAGATATTGTCATATCAATATGAATGACAGCGTAAAACCTATCTCTAAAAGGCAAATGATAGAGAAAGCGAAAGAAGTTGATGCGATTGTTTGCATGTTAGGAGATAAAATAGATTCTGAGGTGATATATTCGGCAGGAAATAGACTTAAACTAATTAGCTGTTATAGTGCTGGATATGATCATGTTGATTTAGAAGCAGCCACAAATATGAAGATTGTTGTTACCAATACACCAGATATTTTATCTGAAACGACAGCTGATTTGACATTTGCATTAATTTTTGCGGTTTCAAGAAATGTTGTCAAAGGCGATTACTATGTCAAGAATGCCAAATGGAAATTTGGGTGGACGCCTGATCTATTTCTAGGTACCGATGTTTATGGCAAAGTTTTGGGAATAATTGGTCTTGGTAATATAGGTACGAAGGTTGCAAGACGTGCAAAAGGTTTCGAGATGGACGTAATATATTATAATAGAACTCGAAGGTACGAACTTGAATCGAAATTTGGGTTACGCTGTGTTGACTTTCATGAATTACTCCGGAGAAGTGATTTTATATCGATACATGTTGACCTGAACAAGGATACTTATCATATGATCTCATTGGATGAATTGAAGAAGATGAAGAACACTGCATTTTTAATCAATACTGCCAGAGGGAAGGTGGTTAAGGAGAAAGATTTAGTTCATGCTCTGAATAAAGGGTTGATTGCAGGTGCTGGATTAGATGTATATGAGGAAGAGCCTGTTTCTAGAGAAAGTCCCATATTAAAGACATCAAACGCTGTATTGTTACCGCATCTAGGTAGTGCCACCCAAGAAACACGATCTAGAATGGCAGCAATGAATGTCATAAATTTTTTCAGACAAATTGGACCAGTCCACAGAGTCAATTAGATTCATTGGTGATTATCATTTGCTCTGAATCTACCCTACCAAGGACCAAAAAGCTGTTGGGCCATACCATACCCTTTGAGATGCAAAGAAATTTGTCAGACCTCATTTAGAAATGTAGTATAGTGAAATAGAACTATAATTTGTGTCGACTTACCTGGTGTTTTAGTTTTCTAGCAAGTACAGGGCCGACTTTTGAAATAGCTGCTAACTTGGATTCTGAAGATTCTGCAAGTATTTCGGCATTTACGATACCCCCATTATATAATGCCCTTGCTCTTATTCTTCCAACTCCTTCGAATTGAATAAGTGGGATTAATTCCGTTTTTATCCCAAACTTTACTCTTAGTATAAGTATATTGATTTCATGTACAATGTCTATTCGTCCAATAATCTTAGCAATTTCACCTAAACTATAGAGCAACCATTCGGCAGTTTCGACGATTCTGTACATATCACCTGGATCTACTCCGATATTATCAGCTAGTATTCTTTCGCTTGCTTCATTCACCCATTTTAGGAGTGCTACCAGACTTCTTGAGTTAGAACTTTCAATAAAATATTGATACAGATTCCACTCATCCGAGGTAAAAAGAGTGCTAACATGTTGGACATCCTTGATTCTTAATGACAATTTTGGATAAAAGTCGTTTGATTCAACGATCCATCTCAAGATATGCCCTATATTGTCTGAATAAAAAACTTCTACCGATTTTATATTTTTTCTAAATTGCACCGCTGTCTGTGGATCAATATAAAGAAGTGTCGTTCTCTTACCGAATTTAGTAGCAGTCAAATGATCACTTTTCGAAATGATTAAGCCTTCCTCTTCTAGGTATTCTAATACAGAGTGAAGCTTCGAATTAATACTCGTTTGATCATGATGCTGAGCAAAAAAGGTATTATTGAATAATTTGTACAGTCGAGATTTGTTAATTTTTAGTGTTGTAGCAATGGTACCTAACAAATGTATTCTCAAAGACCTCTCGTTCATCAAGTGAGATTGAAGTGGTTCGGGACTGCCTAATACATAATGATCGTAAACCTCTGATGAGTCGATTCTTGAATCGGTAATAAGTATGGACTCTCCAAATTTATCATATGCTGGCCTTCCTGCTCGGCCGCACAGCTGTTTGTATTCCAAGATGCTAATAGGAACATTTCCCCCGTAATTTTGATCATACCGAAAAATACTTGCAATTATCACTCTTCTCGCTGGTAAGTTCACTCCTGCCCCTAGCGTAGGCGTTGCAGTAACAAGTTTTATAACACCCGTCCTAAACGCATTCTCTACAATTTGTCTGACCTTAGGTCCCAATCCAGCATGATGAAATGCCACTCCCTTTGCAACTAGCCCTGAAAGTGTCTTGTTAATCTCAGCATCTGCACTATCTCGTATTTGTAATGCAGTTCGTTTAGCTAGGTTCTTTGAGGATTCGTTAAATAATTTCGAGATTTGTTCGGCAGCCTTACCGGCAAGAGATACGGCACGCCTTCTTGTTTCTGCGAAAATAAGGGCCTGCCCACCATCCTTCACAGACTGGAGTGCCAGATCTATCGGGACCGAGCTTGAACTTCCACTTCGTTCGATTTCAAAAGTAACGTCGTCATTCATCCGGACTTTACCATAGTCATATATTCCTTCTACCAATCTGGTTGGCCTCCACTCACTTTCAATAATTTCGCATCCTAACCAGCTGCCGACTTCATCTGAATTTGAGATGGTGGCACTCAGAGCAATTATTTGCGCCTTCCGATATCTCTCTTTTATCTTAGTCAACATAATTTCAAGAGTAGGTCCCCGTTCGCGGTCTCCTAGAAGATGAACTTCGTCGATAATAAATACTCCAACTCTATCCAGCCAATTTATCCCATGACGCATAATTGAATCCAGTTTTTCGTTTGTGAGTATCACGATATCCGTATCTTCTAATTCGGACCCAGAAGAATCATAATCACCAGTTGAAATGCCTACGCGTATTTTCCTACGGTCGTTAAATTGCATTCTCTGCAGAGTTTTGAACTCTATGAATTTTTCAGCTGCCAATGCTCTTAATGGTGTAAGGTAAATTACCTTTTTCCCTTCCTCTAATGCCCTGATAGCACCCATTAATCCCATGAGCGTCTTTCCGCTTGCTGTAGGTGTTGTAATTAGCATATTCTTTCCATCCATTAATCCTTTTGACAGAGCATGTTCCTGAGGGGGATAAAGTGATGAATAACCTAATAATCCGAGAAGATCCCTAAGTTGAGATCGCATGTGCCATTTTTAATACAAGTTCTCATATTTTTACCATGACATGATCAAACTGTTAGCAAGAAGATTTAACGGATCATGTTATGACTTTGGAATAAAAAAATTAGCCTTATTTTGAGGTCTATACCAAAAGTTTAGAAGTTATTCTTGACTCGCAAGGAATTCAGCGAGCAATTCAATCCTGTTTTTATATGGAACTCTTGTCTATCTATCTTATGTTGTTGGAGATAACGAGTTCGTCGCTCATATGATTGTAAATCTGTAATAGTCGTATACCCTTTTCTGTCGTCCTATAAGTTTGTCTACCTTCTTCGTATTCTATTAATCCATTTTCCAACAGCATGGCAAGATATTCTCTAAGCTGGGCGTAAGATAGAAATGCTTTGTACATAATTTTTGTTTTGGTTGCCCCGCCATTAGCCCCCTCCAGGATCAAGCCAACTATATCTGTTCTGCTTCTGTATTTCATTCGAATCAGTTCATTGTCAGTTACTAAATATTTATGGGTGACCATCATTTCTTCTTTAGTCTGGATCTCTTTTTATCTAAAAATTGTCAATACTAAGATTATTACAATTCCGCTAATGTGTTTGGCTTTTATACTTTCTCTCCAATTCGCAGTGTGAGAGTATTAAACTAAAATGGTCAAATAATAGTTTCAGACGCATCGCCCACGAATTGATTTTCCCTTCTAGATTTAGGAGTTATCAACAACCTAATGCAGTCGTAAACTACCTGTTATACGAGAGCCAACAACTGGCATTAATTGAAATAGTGTTATGGTCGCGGCGTGCGCCATTGCGCCGTACAGGTCAAGATTTTTTCGCGGTTGTTCCAAAGATAGTTCCAGCCTGGATAAAAGAGTCTGATGGAACTTGTCTACCGGGTAATATGATTACAGAGGCTCCTACGGCACAATTGTTACCAACTACTGCTCCAAAATGGTCCGTTCCAGTATCTACAAGATCCTTTCCTACGGCATATTTAATATTACCTCTTGTAAGTAACACATTTGCAGTTCCTGAATACCCTCCGAACCAAACATTTTCGCCTATGACACTATCCAATATCACATTTTGGTGAGAGATTTTAGAATTCCCGCCAAAGTATGTCCTTCCTATTTCACAATTAAATCCTATCTTAGTCTTATTTCCTAACACGCAATTTCTAACTAAGGAACTCATTCCTATGAAACTATCTTTGCTTAAATAAGCTGGTCCTATGATCTTGCAGAAATCATCTACGCAAACACCGTCCTCTATTATGCATGGTCCTTTTATTATGCTTGTTTCGGCTATTGATGCTGTCGAGGATATCACTTGCTCTGTAACCTCGTCATAGAGAATTTTTTGAACTGTCGCCAGAAAATCCCAAGGATACATTATTGTCTCTATTGATAATGCATTGGTTCTTTTTGAGTAGTGTATCAATGTGTTAAGTGGTATTTCCAAGTTTTCGTTTCCCTTAATGGATACGTTAGATTTGTTATAATCTTCTTCACAAAATTCTTCCACATCTATAGATGGGAAACTCTGTTGAACCAACTGAATGGCGTCAGAAAATTCTGAGGGGATCATCACCTTGCTTATCCCATAAGCTTGTTGTGCCATTGTAACGCTTCTAACTATTAGAGGCTGACCGAACAATTTCATCGATGATGCCGGACAACCATTCTGCTTAACCAATGCTTGAAGGTAATGACGAGATTTATGAAATACTAAATTCAACGAACTTACATGTAGTAACATGTATATCTACAATGCAATCGAACGTTATCGAAGAATACAATAGACAAATAGTTAGATTCTCTTCTAAAGACGTACAATTGAAAATTACTTAAGAATGTATTATGAGATATATGAAAACGCATTCAAATATTAGGCAAAGAAAAAAGTGTGAGTATTGTCAACCGATCTCTTCTATGCCTTAGCATAGAATCCGGATCTTCTTTCATATATTTGGCCGTTCTGCATAGCTTTCTTAATGTATGTCCTTGCCTCATCTTCAGAAAACTTACCAGTTTTGACGAGTTCGTTAATGAAGTTCTTCTCTTCAACGTCATTCTTGTCTTGACCGGAAATGCCGTTGAACACTTCCATGAACAGCTTGAGCTTTGAGATTTCACTATGAGGCTTTCCATGTAATACGCCAAGATCGACTTTTCCTGTATTTACATCTACTCCGGCTGTTTCCAGCATTCGTTGAACTAGATATATGGCCCGTTCGGCATCCTCAATTTTAACGTTATCTTGAAGTAATAATCTTGCCCTTGCCGTTGCTAGCCTTATCAGTCCTTCCAACTGACGAGGAGTAACAGTTATCATTCCTTCAGAGTCGACGTTTCTCATCTTCATATAGTAGTCTCTTAATGCATTGATCACTTCGATGGTCAATTTCGGTTCAATCTGCTTGGCATAAGCGAGATACTTTCTAAATAAATCCATTTCAATTGCTGGTTGTGCAGCATGTTCCACATCTCTATGAATTTCAAGGATGTGACCAGCAATACGACTATCTTTTTCTCTTTCGGGGGTATCTCTAATTACGTATATTAGGTCAAACCTTGTTAGTAGTGGTATAGGCAGGTTCACATTTTCAGTAATATTCTTAAACACATCATACTTTCCATACATTGGATTAGCAGCTGATAATATTGAGGTTCTCGCATTCAATGTAGCTACTATACCACCCTTAGCTACAGAACATGTTTGTTGTTCCATTACTTCGTGCAATGATGATCTATCTTCTGGTTTTATTTTGTCAAATTCGTCAATGCATACCAAACCTTGATCTCCCAAAACTACTGCACCGGCTTCAAGCATCATTATACCAGACTTGTCACGTATTACGGCTGCGGTAAGACCTGCTGCTGTTGTTCCCCTTCCAGAGGTATAAAGACCCCTTGGGGCTATCTTCGCCGCGTATTTTAGCATCTCAGATTTTGCTGTACCTGGATCTCCTACAAGGAAGATGTTAATATCTCCTCTACGGGTCGAGCCGTCATCCAGTTTCTTAGATACTGAACCAACTATCAGTAATAGTATGGCTTCCTTTATTATTTCATGTCCATAGATATGTGGAGCAAATGACGCAATTAATTTATCGTATGCATCAGGTTTGCCTGCGATGGCAAAGATCTGCTTTTCATCCTCACCACTAATAGCCATTCTTTCAAGAGTTCTTGTGTCTTTAGTTCCAGCAAGACCCCCAAGGTATTCTATATTATTTCCTTCCATGCGCAACCTGAACAAATTCGTCTTTGCTTGTGGAGCAATCTGCTCATGTTCAATTCTTACAATACCGGTCAGCAACACTCTATCGCCAGGGCGACAGCGATCAACAAGATCATCCATAACGGTAACCTCTACATAATGAGGGAGTTGACCTGCTGGCAGATCCTCGGGTAATTCTTGAAGTCTAACAAGCTGAAAATCAGTAAATATACTATTTTCAGGATCCATTTCAAGCTCTTTTTCCGAGCAGTTTATACATTTGGTAGGTTTTCTCAACGAAAGTCCCTTAAGCTGTGCCTCGTTAATTGCATCGCAATTAAGACAGCGATATCCAATCTTTTTTGCAAGTGGCTTGACTTCGGAAGATCTTACCACCATGCCAGAGACTCCAATCAGCTTATCTATTACTTCAGCATTAATGTCTCTAAGACCCTTCTGAACCGTATAATTTCCAATCCTAACCTTTATCTTCTCCTTAATTTCTTCTGCATAATCAAAATGAATTTCTCTAAGAATAGAAACTACTGCTTCATTGAATGCTTCCAGCGTCTCATCGGGTCTGTAGGTTATTAGCTTTGCAATCTCGGGATTTGCAACATCGAGATCGATATAATCTGCAATAAGGGAGGTAGAATTTGAGGCCATCATGTGATTAATACGATCAAAATATTTGTAATTATCATCTTTATCTTTGAACCCTCTCAGAAATAATTCAAGCTGATTAGATAGGGCGGCGGTAGTTTGTTGTTCAGCCATTTTTCCTTAGCACTTGTTGTTTAAATAAACTGGCAGAATCATGGACTAGGGTGTATAGGAGGCTTTCTTCGGCCGATAATTTTTCTTCCATTTCCGCAGCGAGTGGAGAAGCAGCTGCAAGTTTAACTATTTTCTCTAGTCTGGCTGCAACAAATGAATTAAGTGAGATCATAAGATTTTCTCTATCCCTTTCTTTCAAACCACTAAGATAATCATCTACCCTTACGTAAAAATCAATGTCTATTTTAGACAAGTCATGTGGCCTTGCGATCCTTTCCCGATTAAGAGCACGTGAAACATAACTTGATATCTCGCTGTCCTGTATTTCAACTAGCTTATGCTGGGACAATATTTTAGCTATCCATCGTCGTATAGATGAGATGTCTCCCTCTTTAGCATCTATTTGTATGTTGTCAATTGATACTTTTACATCCCGTTTGTACATTATTCTCACTTCTTCCATTAGGTAAGCAAGATCGTAGATAGAATGAATATCCTCAAATATGCTCGAGGTAAGTCTATCGGTTACCATCTTGAGGTATAAAGCTTTGTAATCTGTTATATCTTTTGGCAGGACAATTATTTTTAAGCTTCAAGTATACATGAATACGCCAAGGAGGCCTTCTAAATATTTTCCATAATAATGCCGTACTTTTTCAAATCTCACACGCAATTTTCTTGTTTGTGAGTCAGAAAAGGTGCATTGAGAACTGAATATATATTGTGATTAAGGATATCATTTGTCTTATGACGTCTGAGAGTCAGAATTTGTCAAACCTGATGTGGGTAGAAAAGTATCGACCCAAGAAATTAGATGATATTATCAACCAAAAAGAGATAATCAATAGCCTGAAGAATTTGGCGAAAAAACCTGAAGAGATGCCACATTTATTATTTGCCGGTCCAGCTGGAGTTGGCAAAACTACCACGGGTTTATGTTTAGCAAGAGAGTTGCTTGGTGAAAATTGGAGAGAGGATACGCTAGAACTCAATGCTTCCGATGAGAGAGGTATAAAAATGGTGAGAGAAAGAGTAAAGGAATTTGCGGGGGTTATTAAGCTGGACTTGGGCAATAAAAAGGACAAGCTATTTAGACTGATAATACTGGACGAGGCCGATGAAATGACCTCCGAGGCTCAAACAGCCTTACGAAGAATCATAGAAGATAGCTCTAAAACCACCCGATTCATTATAATTTGCAATTATCTCTCTCAGATAATAGATCCTATTCAGAGCCGGTGTGTCGTATTCCGTTTCAAGAGAATCACAGCGGAAGATGTAGAAGAGTATCTAAAGCTGTTATGCAAGAAAGAGGGAGTGAAATACGAAGAGAAGGCTATCACTAGTATTGTAGAATCGACACAGGGCGATATGCGTCACTCGATCAATGTTCTTCAGGGGGCCGCCGTAATGGGGTCTGTTTCTACAGACACCGTGCAAACCTCATTAGGTCTTTCTGGGAAAGCGAAAGTTGCTGAGGTTATTAAATTAGCAATTGCAGGAAAATTTAACGAAGCGAGAATAAAATTACTTGAACTTACGATGGTATACGGAATGTCCGAATTTGATTTCTTAAAATACGCTAACCAGATAGGGTACTCTATGAAGTTGGGTCATCCTGAAGAGTTTGCTGCTTTAATGGCAGAGTATGACCACAGGTTAACAACTGGGGCTCACCCTGAAATTCAATTAGCAGCACTTCTTGCACAACTTGGGAAACTAGGTTCAAAATCAAATTAACTAATTCGGCTGGCTAAACCACGAACCCACACTATATTCAAGACTCATTTAATCTGTAAAAGAGGCAATTTTAGCACAGATTCTCCAACTAGCCATAATCCTTGCCTTAAGAGAGAAAAAATTTCTCAATGAATTTGATCAGTATTCTTCTTCAAATTCTTCTCCGCCTTCTTCCTCTTCGACCTCTTCAAAGTCCTCTTCAAATTCTTCTCTCTCCTCCGCGCTTTTGTAGGGTAGATCTGTTTCACCTGTAGCACCACAGACAGGACACTTGAATTCAATTGTTTGACCTTCTAAGTCCAATGGAAATTCCTTGGAGAAAACCTCGTCACATTTAGAACAAACTAGTGTGGTTTGTATATTATCAGAACTAAATTTATGTGACTGTAGTCTGAATATGGTACTAGCCATTCTTCTTACCTATAGGAATATTCCTTTTTTATAAGCCTTATCATGTATTTGCTATCTCAGAAAATACACATGTGAGCCACGTAAATAGTACCAAAAAATGGTAATTTTAACACAACAATTGGCTAGCATTAAAACTAGTTCTGTTTAGATAGGTCTATTTCTCAGATACTGAGATGATTTGAAGTTGCTAGCATAGACATCAAGATTATTAGTTAGCGCAGTTCACAAGCGGCTTTGAGATTTCAAAGTTCCTGAGAAACACTCTCGTCTTATGATAAACTCTAATTCAAGTTAGTCATGCGTTCCATACTCGGAGAGACCTGGAGTCGCCAGAATATATTAAAGAAAAGTCAGACCAATACGAACCGGGTTAGATACTCAGAGCAATGATTTGTTACAGTTTAAGATTCACAGCGGTATTGATTTAATTATATTCCACGGGTTTGTGATTTAGAGTTATAAATCAAGGCTAGTAGATGCTCTCGCGCTTCATTCTGGACAACTATCCCCCTGTTTGCAACTGTCGTTATTATGCCATTATTCCTAACTCCACGCATTTTCATACAAAGATGCTCTCCCTCAGCCACAACCATAACTCCTTTAACATCCATTCTCATTATTTCGTCTGCAATTTCTTTAGTCAATCTCTCCTGGATCTGAAGTCTTCGAGAATATTTTTCCACCAAACGTACGAGCTTTGAAATACCAAAAACCTTACCAGAAGGGATGTACGCGATGTGGATCTTACCAAAGAACGGTAGCATGTGATGTTCGCACATACTGTAAAATTGTATATCTCTAGCTATAATAGAATCTGTTTCCTCATTGAAGCTGATGTCCAATTCAGAATTCATATGATAGCCTGAGAAGATCTCTTCATACATCTCTGCTATACGTCGCGGGGTTCCAATCAACCCCTCCCGATCAGGATTTTCACCTAATTCTATTAATACCTGTCTGATTAATTTTTCAATTTTTTTCTTTCTAATCGATGTTTTATCCATCTTCTTTCATATCTATCTATGATTTGCCTATCTAGCACCTATTTGTTTATGTAACTGAGGTATAATTCTTACCTCGGGATATAAAGGATACACGATATCATAGAAATTCAATAATTTCTCTAATTTGGGCTCATCTATACCATAACTGGGTTGAATCACAAATCCTGATATATTCGAGGGTTTGATTTTGGCAAAAATACTATTGACCAAGACTTTGAAGATAGCGATATCAGTTGAGTTAGTGATGACCACCTTTATATAAGTAGTTTTATTGTGTTCTTTTGCTAATTCTAAGCATCTAAACTCGTTGAGTAACATTTCCTGATAACTAATCTCTTCTGTCACGCCTGAGTCTGGGGTCTTAAACTCGATTTTGCAAATATCAAAATATTCAAGTACTTTTGAAAATCGGAAAGAATCAAAGCATGATGATTCGATGTACGTTTTTAATCCTTTCCTATTCTTGACAAAGTCAGCAATATGCATAAGGGCTTCGTACTGAAGTAATGGTTCCCCACCCGTAAAGTTAACCTTGTATGTAAAAGGTTGTATCTGGCTTTCTATCAACTCTTTGGCCTCTTCTATAGAGTATTCCATTCCACTATTGAACGGCAGGGCGTAGCCAGTATCACACCAGCGGCACTTTAAATGACAGCCGGCGAGTCGGACAAACATCGTTTTTGTTCCAACGAAGATGCCCTCCCCTTCTATACTAGTAAATATTTCACTAATTCTTACCCTATTTTCTGTTATTTGCATAAACTGTTTTATCCTTTATACCTGCATTGCTGAATGCAGTTTTCCTATTTATACACGATTCGCATTTACCACAATGAACTATTCCTTTTCCGCGAATTTTTAAGCCATTAGAATAGCAACTCCATGATTTAAAAACTAGATCGCCCAGTATACCATAACCCGTTTTTAGCAGCTGGGATTTACTCATTCCCACCAATGAGGGAGACCAAATAGAGATTTTTTCCTTTAACCCTAACTTGATCCTGTCTTCTTCAGCAAGATTCAAAGATTTCGCAATAGACTTAATAAATTCTGGTCTGCAATCTGGATAGTGCATGTCCTCAGAATGTGCACCATAGGCTATCAATCTTGCATTACAGCTAATTGCCCATGCTGCTGCTATTGTGATAAAAATTGCGTTTCTTATAGGAACAACGATATTATAATTGAAATTTTCTGTTAGCCGTGTGTTTTCATTTGTTAGGGCGTTAGAATCTCCATAGAGCTTCTTCATAAAATTCATGTTTATAGTTTGATGTTCCTTCGCATTCAGCATTTTTGAAAATTTTTCTGCTATCTTAATTTCACGCATTGCTCTTTGTCCATAAGAGAATGCCAGAGTCTTAATTTCATAGTTCTTGCAATTCTTTAGGTACGCTGCAACGCAGAGAGAATCTGGTCCTCCACTCATTATACAGATCGCAATTTCATTTTTAGTCTCTTGCAATTAAAGCATAAACACCTCCCATGCCGTACGATATCGCTATTAGAAACCTGGAGAAAAGTAGGGCAAGCTCATAACTTGCCGAAAAAATAGTATTGTCGAGAATTATTGAAATGGGAATGCTGCAGATAGCGATTAACCCGACTATGAGCTGTTCCTTGTTACTGTTTCTGCTATATGTCTTGATAAAGAAATATGTTGACATATTCCCCAATCCTATTCCCAAGAGAATCAAATAAGGATAGAGTTGATGAAAGACTGAGATGGCAGCGAATGGTCCAGCCCAAGATAGACCATTTATAATTTTGATATGAAGGGGCCAGCCTAGACTCTTTTTCATTCTTGTTCTCACTGCTGCTAGCATCTTCCTCCTCTTGTAGAGAGTTATTCCCAAGCTTGCACCAAAACTGGCTAGCCAAAGAGGGGGATAGTAATAGTACGGCACTTTATCCAATGATAAAAATTGACTAAGGCCAGCAGCGAATATTATTGCGATTGCAATAGCTATAAAGAGCAATCCAAAGCTACGTTTGATTTGAACATCTGGATCCCCTGACACTAATGAGCAAAAACTTAATTTCTTCAATTTAAAGTATTTCATAGACCTTCTTTTTTTTATGGGCGTCTTTTGCAATAAATAAATGTAAATTGTAATGCTAGAAGACAAACAACTTTTGATTAAAAACATATAGTTCAACAGCGGATTAATAGAATCTTCGAAGGAATGCAAGAATATACTGTTGGTGGTGACAGACCAGGACCTGGCGGTCATAGAATCAATTAATCTTAATAATATCACGACGTCTAAAAGAATATGCGTACTTGTACCTCTTGCAGAATGGTCAAGTTCCATTCTATAAATTTTATATTTTCATCCACGATATGTAACGAATGTTTTATGCTTATTTCAGAATCAAAGGGCCAGAAAGAATAATCAGTTTACGGTGTCTGTTTTGATCCACATTTAGGACAAAATCTGGAGTCTATTTTCAGGAGATGAGTGCATTGGATACATGATTTAGAAATGGTTTCCGGTTGTGCAGCTGGTAAAGCATTACGTGTATTCTGTGATCCCTTACCATACATTTCTGTCACTGCGCCGCTAGGTTTAAACGAATCATCGACATCGGGCATAAATTCAGTCTTGTCAGATTTATCATCATTCAATTCCTTAAGAAATACCATCAATCGTGGAACTTGATCATTATTTCCTTTCAGGGTGACTTGGTCACCTAACCAAAGCGCAAATTTCTTCAACGTCATCTCAGGGGTAGAAAACGTGAGAGAGTGAGTTGACATGTATTCTTCTGTAGCAGCTCTTCCATTAAAGATCTTCATTAAGTGTTATATGTAGTCCGCAGTTTTAATTATTGCGTATTTCCACATTTATTGCAAAACTTTGATTGATTTGGGATTTGAGATCCACATGTCGTGCAATTCTTTGTTCGAGTGTTGCTATTCTCTTGGTTTGTCTGATCCCGTTTGATCGTCATATCTACAGGTTTGAATGTGGGTGCACTTTGTTCAGTTTCGGGCATAATATACTGGTCGGCTGGTGAAGACTTACCCTCTCCCCCTATAAATCCTGCAATGCCAAAACCACCGCCGGACCCAGATGGAGCGTATGAGGAGGAAACAGTAGCACCACTAGCACCACTAGCACCAGTAGGACTTTGAATTGATGAGCCTTTTGCCATCGCTGATTTCAATTCCAAAATGACTCTTACTGCTAAGAAATTTAATGCAGAAGATGAAATAAGGTAGTCGCCTATCTTGCCAAAGAATTCCCTTTCACTAATCTTTCCTTTCTTGTAGAGTTGACTATCCTCGACCAATGACTCATAATGCTCTTGAGTTTCGTTGACCAATTGTTTTAACTTTTCTGCCAATCCGCCCAAGGCATCTACATTAAATGACATCAATACTGATTCTGACTTACGGGTCTAATAAAAGTTTGAACAAAGATTATCCACGGCAGCTAAACCTAGCAATAGTCGATGTAATTACTTTCTTTGGAAACACTCATTTTCGAATCAAAAAACCTATTAATATCGATATGTTGGATGTGACGTCAATCTTAGACTGGAGGGGTTGTCTAGCCTGGTTAGGATACCTGCCTTACACGCAGGTGGTCATGGGTTCAAATCCCATCCCCTCCATGCTATTTCAGGTGATGATTATTTATAGTCCCAGCCTACTTATTTTTCATACTCACAATCAAACATAGCCCAGTAATTTGATTATGTTCCTGTATTACTCATCATACATCAGCGTACATTGCAAATTCATGAGGATGTGGTCTTATCGCCAATTCCATATGCTCATTCTTTGCATGCTCAACAATGCTGGCGATCACTTCCTTACCAAATATTGGTTCCAGAAAAATAGAATCGTTCTGTAATTCTTGACATGCTTCTCTTAAACTTGCAGGAAGCTGTTGGATGCCAAGCTCTTGCCTCCTGTATTCTGTCATCTTGAAGATATCCGCATCAACCGGATCACCTATAGATTTTTTCTTCTTTATTCCATCAAGTCCTGCCGCTACGATAGCTGAAAAGGCTAGATAAGGATTACAGGATGGATCGGGAGCTCTGAATTCAATCCGCTTCATGTTTGCAAACTTTTTCCCTTTATAATGAGCAGGAATTCTTATTATGGCAGACCTATTTCCCGTACTCCATGCAATGTAAACGGGGGCTTCATATCCAGGAACTAATCTTCTGTATGAATTCGTAGTTGGAGCCACTATTGCTGCTAAGGCTTTTGCATGATCTATAATTCCACCGCCAAAGTAGCGGGCATTCTCAGACATTTCAGCATACTCATCTGATGCGTCGTAGAACAGATTACGCCCTCCATTCCACAAGCTCACGTTTACATGCATTCCTGAGCCATTATCCAAGGAAATTGGTTTTGGCATCATTGTTGCTATCATATTATGTTCTTTCGCTATATTTTTGACGATGTATTTGTAACTTTGTACAGAATCTGCTGCGTTAACTAGGCTATCGTATCGGATATCTATCTCGCACTGGCCAGCAGTTGCAACTTCATGATGATGTGCATCACAAATTATGCCGAATTTGCTACTTAAAACATCCACGCATTCATTACGATATTGCATCAGTGTGTCACCTGGTGCGCTAGGTAGATAGCCTTCCTTCAATCTCAAGGCATACCCAACGTTATCAGTTGACCAAGGAGCTTCTCTTGATGTTATTTCGTAACTTTGACCGTGTGAAGGTGTTAATGTATTTACAGCGAGTTTATCAAATACAAAAAACTCTACTTCAGGACCCCAGTAAGAAATATCATAGCCTTGTTCTTTTACATACTTTTCGGCTTTTTTTGCAATACCCCGCGGATCCTTAGGATATGGTCCCCTCGTCTTTCCTCCACTTAAAATGTCACATATCAGTCTGGCTGTGGGATATTCCCGGATCCATGGAACAATAGCATACGTAGAGGAGTCGGGACGAATTATTAAATCTGATTCATGGATTTCGGTGAAACCCTTAATAGAAGACCCATCAAGTTTAGGTAATCCATCTTCAAAATCCTCCTTTCTAAACATATTGGAGGCTATGGTAGTATGATGAAATCTTCCGAATAGACCAGTAAATTGTAGATCTAGGAATTTTATTCCATCGCCTTCAAGTCTCTGTAATACTTCTTGATTTGTGTAAGATAAAGATTCGATTCTTCCATCAACAACTCTATAAGGCAACTGGAATCTTCTTTCTTTATCATAGTCCTATAATTAAGTCTTAAAATAAATTCCTCGTATACAGAAGTGATAAGTAGAATAGCTGATAAAAAAGTAATATCTTATAAAGCTTAACAGTATTAAGTTTCAGTCTATACAATAAACGAGTAGATAACTAGTGGAAAGATCAGAAGAGAGTAAGAACATGGATAGCAACGGAGAGTCAAAGACGATGGATTTGAGTTATGTGACAGATCTCCTCCTGAAGGAGGTTCAAATTCCACCTTTGCAGCAGATACCCCTGGATACGTATAAGACAATTGCCAAGTTCATAAGGATAGAGTCGCTACGAAGCTATGAGAGCATAGAATCAAAAATAAGAGATGAATTGATTCGATTGATTGCACTAGCGACAAAATTACTAATTGAAATAAGATGTCAAAAACTAGCATGTTATAAAGTCAATGAAGGTACTCTATTACCGCACGCTCTAGCAACTGAAGAATATTCCAAATTGACTGAAGAGGAAAAGTACATTTTGGTAGGAAATTTAGATGCTTTTGGAAAGAAAGAATCTATTTTGCTAGCATCTTCGCAGGGGCGTGAGAAAATGCTGAAAACTATCTCAAAACTAGTTCATTCAAAGAAAATAATAGTTAGATTTCTCAAGCCCGTTGAGCAGTTTATGGGAGTGGACATGACTAGGTATGGGTCATTTGCGGAGGAAGATGTTGCTATCTTGCCTTTTGAAAATGCTAGGTCGCTTCTTGAAACTGGAACTGCAACAGAAATTCACGACGATGTAAATGCGAAATGAATGGAAATCTAGATATTATTCCGTACATATAATCCTGACATAAGTAATCTTGCCACATAATGGAATAGACATAGACCAGTTCATTCTATTGACTATCTATCCTACGGCGGTTTTTTTTGTTATAGGACTACTGGGGAAGAAGGGAAAGATATCCGACACGTTGAAATACACTTTACAGGGATTTGCATGTATCGTTTTTTCTATTGTTTATTTCATTGCAATTCCTCATGGCGGAGCACAAGGCCTTGCTATCATTCTAACAATGTTTGGTCTGTTATTGTTGTTCATGGCGAGAAAGCAGATGATCCAGCCGGCTGCATCGCAAGATCGGACTAGGACTTCTTAAATGTGAATCCTGTTCCTTCCCTAATTCTTCTTTTCATTTAGATTTAGATTCAATCAATTTATGTGAAATTTGATCTTTTCTGTTTTCTCATATTCTACATGGCAGATAGAAAAGATCAAATTAGTTAATCTTACTAATTTACAGTACATATTAATACATTGAACCTGATCCTACTTACTACGTGGGTTCATGTTTTCTTCTCCTGTATTTAATTAGACCCATGAGTTGATATCCGTATTCAAGATTGTGCTTAACATGGTTTATGCCGTGTGATCCATGAGGTAAGAATTTACCATCAAGAACATTTTCAATATAGATCTTCACCTTCCTGATTGAAATTGTTGCATGTTGAAGTTGCCTGTCAGTTAGCTTTCTTCCTAATTCTCTTTCTATTTCCGGACTAAATTCTTTTGTTCCTACTAATTTAGAATATTTCTGCAATTTACTATAATTTATACACAGATCTGCAATCTTCTTATAGTCTTGATCAGGTATTTTCATCAGTAATTCGTCTAATTCTTTTTTCTTCCTTTGAGTCAAAACGCTGAGGCTGTTCGTCAGCTCCTTTCTATGAGCTTTTGTATGACTTTCTGATTTTGACTTGCGAATAATTTCTGTTCGTTCCTTTTCAGGTACACTATCATCCTCTTTGGTAATAGAATGAGATTGATTGTCTAATATCACCGGTAAACTCAGAATCTTATCTACAGCTGAAGACTTATTTCTCTGATAATATCTTTCGAGACCGTAAACGCCAACTCTTTCTCCATTAAGATCAGTGCCCTTATGGACAATCGAGGCGATATTGAGTACTAGCTTCGGATAATTAGATTTCAGTGTTTCGTTTGAGTTGTCATAATTTTCCATTATATCTCTGTAGATGCTTAAGATTGCATCATCTATCAATCTGGTCGGGGGTTGACCACCAGCGTTTGAAATTTGGCCTTCTTTACTGAAATCCAATCCCTTAGCACCAATTGTCAAAAAATCGCAAAGTTCCGATTTAGAAAAAGAGTGATGGTTAGTTTCACAAGACATTACTATAGCCTTCATGATATCAAGCCAAAGATCAGTAGGATTGGCTGTATTATCAAAGGCCTTTTTCATAATTCCTAAGGCATCTTTCCTTATCTTGATTTCACTGATTCTCAGTTCTTCAAAAGCTCGATTTAGTAATTCTTCTACCGATGGAATTATGATTTCATTGGAATTATTATTGTTATTGGCCAACCAGTAGTCACTTATAGCATTAATCCTAATATTAATGATAATATTTAAAGAAAATATTTAATGGTTTTGTAATGCGTACCTCCTAAAATATCACATTAAAATTTTATAGATAATATTTGTAGATAAACAAAGGTAGAACGATTTGTTGGTATGTTGCTTGATAGACCAATAGTTAGTCATGAATTACGGAGGCATTTGCAACTGCTAGTCTCGCACAAAATCCCATTACACCACCGAACACTATGTGTAATGCTAACGAACCAAATAACAGGGTATCTGAAAGTGTAAGAAGTTGTTTTGCGAACAGATAATCTTCTGATGTCGGAGGTGATGTGCTCAATATATTCTGAAGAGTTGGTTGCATAACAGCAAAATTAATCGGGAGGAAGAGGACTAGCCACACAATTACTCCAGCGAGAATACCGGTACCCAATCCTTTTACCAACGAATTAATGTAAAAGATCCTAACATGTTTGGAAATAGTGCTATAGGCTATCCCTATGATTACCGCCGTTATCATAAACAGTGTAAATCCAATGTATACAGCGTACGGTGATTGAATTGCAAATGCCAGTCCAACCATTTTGTAAAGAGTTCCGGGCGCTAAGCCGAGCTCTGAATCTATTGCTAGAAATAATCCAAATATGGCCCACGCTGCCGTGAGACCCGCAGTCATTCCTGATGGCCTATGTATAATGGTACGAGATGAAGACTGCATACTTATATTATGCAATATCTAATATTTAGATTTTTTTGTACAGCATATAAATTTCTAATCATATCATCTCTACTATCTTATTTTTAAGTTCGACATTTTGGAAGCAGCTATCTGAAATTGGACCAATTTTCATTTAATTAAATGTCTGATTTAGTATAACGCATTACGTTATTCCCGGACAGAACTTTGGGCTCCTCCTAGATACCGAGTTCTGAATCAACCAGGGTTAATGATTTATTCGCGTAATGAAAATTAATCTAGCGTTATTTACTATTAGCATTATTCTAATTTAATCCGGCCATCATGCTTTTTAACTTCTGATAAAATAACGTTCGAAACTTTTTCTAGTATCTCTTGAACGAATTCTTTCTTTTTGCCTTTTGAAACTATTTGGACTTTCATCACCGGGATTTTGTTATTCTTATATCCCTGTGGATGGGTTTTCAAGTACAGAGCATGTCGTGGAAATGATCTGACCAATTTTATCAACGTCCTGGATAACGTGGCTTCACCAACTCCCTCTACGTGGTAATTACGTTCTTCAACCTCGAATTGTCCTATTTGTTGTTTGATATTACCTAAAATGCTTTGCGTAAAGATTGCCTTCATTTCAGACGGTACGCCAGGTAAACATACGATTTGTGTTTTTTTGGTAAAAATGTGGATTGCTGGAGCATTGCCAACAGGGTTGTAAATAGGTTTGGAGTCTTGAGGGATCATCGCCATTTTTAATCTGGCAGAATTCAATCTCACGTTCTGTCCCAGTTTCTTATAGCTGTCCTTTACCATCTGCAATGCAATAGGATCCAAGATCAATTTTCTCTTTAAGCTCCTTGCTACGGCTTGTATAGTCATGTCGTCGTACGTTGGGCCAAGACCACCGCATGTAACTATCCAATCAGGTTTTCTCTCTAGACTGTCCTTTAATGCGATGTCAATTTCTTCCAAGTCATCTGCTACAACTATTACTCTGCGTACCTTGGCGCCCAACTTTGTTATTTTTTTCCCGATCCAGTGGGCGTTGGTATTGAGCGTTATACCTGATAATAACTCATTACCTATACACAGAATTTCAACTTCGCTCAATGTGGATCCGTAAAGTATGTAGAAGATGAATTTAAGATTAAAATCAGAAATGCCATTACTTGAACTTCAATTATTCTTGACCCTTCAGACCAGTCACCTAATTCATTCCACAGATTTGAGAAGCAACCACACCTTAGTTGGCAATATGCTAGATCGCCTGCCATGATTGAAATTATTAATATCATTCGGTTTTAGCTCCTGTTTCAATACACTTACCTGCTCTTTGGACATTTGTAAACGAACGAAAAATGCCTTAAAGTATTTCATTCCAGAGAAGAGGAAATATAGGATCTTTTTTGTTGTCATTAGCGAACCCACCCTGGTGAAATTTCTCCTAAATAGAACGGTTGGGTAACACGATAGTCATTTTGATCGGCCAATCCCTGTTATTACAAGGGTCTATTTCAGCATATTCCTTAGTCTCTCCTTAAAATTAAAGGCTAGTAAATTCATGATTGCAGGATCAGACACGCTTGAATTCGCAGCCGGTGCAAATGTCGGTGAATTTGCATCAAAGGCTGAAACCATGATCAAAATTTTCTTGGTTCATTATATAATTTTTAATGCTTGTACTCAATTATAAATTGGAAAAACAATAAATTAGAATATATGAAAGAAATTCTGCCGGGGTACCCAAGCTAGGTAAGCAAAAATATTGGCCCTAAGAGGGGTCAGCCTCGAGATCTTACAGGAAATAGAAAACGGTGGGTAAGCTGATGTCCGCAAGGACTCGTGGGTTCGAGTCCCACTCCCGGCGC